>JACFNM010000714.1 GCA_019454915.1 Chitinophagaceae bacterium | reverse complement strand
CGGCCGGACGATGGAGCACGTCAAAAAAGCGATTCAGTGGGGTTTTACCTCGGTGATGATCGATGCCAGTGATTATCCTTTGAAGGAGAACATCCGCATAACAAAAGAAGTAGTTGCGGTAGCGCATGATAACAATGTGTCGGTGGAAGCGGAGCTTGGACATGTTCCGCCCAAGGCCAGCGATGATATATCGGGCTTTCTTACGCATCCTGAAGAAGCGTTGGAGTTTGTCAGTGAAACATCCATCGATGCCCTTGCCGTGGCCATCGGCACGGCACACGGACATTACAAAGAGGTGCCGGTGTTGGATATTGACAGACTAAAAAAGATAAGATCGATTGTTGATATCCCCCTTGTATTGCATGGGGGTTCGGGCACTCCCATTAAAGATGTTCAGGAAACGATAAAGCTGGGGATCCGGAAAATCAACATAGGAACGGAGCTGCACCAGGCCTACCTGGATGAGGTAGCTGCCCAGGTTAAAGCACGCGGGGGAGTATATTGTCCCATCGACATCTTTATGCATCCCGTTTACGAAAGAATGAAAGAAGTGGCAAAACGCAAAATAAGCCAGTTTGCTTTTAGAGATTAGTGTCATGTCAAACGTGAAATATGAGACGTGAAAGTTCGTCTCACATCTCACAATAATATACCGAACTGATTTGATTGACATGACACCATGCCCTTTTATAATGCTATTTACAGAACTTTATAATACTACTATGTAATGAAATCAAAACATTTTTACATTCAAATCATTGCTATCCTGCTTTGCCTTTCGGCTGGAGCAAAAGACTTCAACATTAGCTCACCTGATGGAAAAGTCAACCTGGAAGTTAAATTAGGTAATCAGATCTTTTGGTCGGTTAAAATGGACGGTATCCGGGTATTGGACTTATCTCCTATAGGAATCGAGCTGGAGAATGAGCATTTGGGATTAAACCCTAAACTACTAAAGTCCAGGGTGCGAAAAATCAATGAAACAAGTACAGCGGTTGTCCCATACAAGTTCCGGAATATTACAGACCACTGTAATGAATTGCTTTTAATATTTAAGGGAAATTATTCCTTACGGTTCCGAGTATATAATAATGGAGCTGCCTATAGAATAGAGTTAGACAGGAATAAGAGTGAAAGTGTAACGATAATGGATGA
>JACFNM010000713.1 GCA_019454915.1 Chitinophagaceae bacterium | reverse complement strand
AAGAAAAACAAAACGGATCTGCATGACAGTCGTTCCATTGCTGAACATCTGGAAAGAGGAAACCTTCGTAGTCTCTGACTTCGCATAGCGTCAGTTTTCAGCAAGGTTGATCAGTTCATCAGGATCGTTGTTCAGATCAAAAAGCTCCACAGGGTGATTGCCATTCACATTGTATTGTATCAGTTTAAACCCGTCTTTAACAAATGCCCTTTGAAGATTAATGTAGGAAAAATAGACATGGTCTCTGCCCCCGAAGTTTGCCGGCTGATGTCCCAAAGCCTTTTTCAGCGAAACGGATTCAACGGTTTTAGGAATAGGGATATTTACCAATTCGCAGAGCGTGGGATAAATATCATTCAGATAAACGAGTTGATCCATTTTGCGGTTTTTGGCAATCCCCTTACCACTGAAGATCAATGGAACGCGAATGGCGGCTTCATAACAGTTCTGTTTGCCGAGAAGGCCATGATCTCCCACATTCAGACCATTATCGCCTGCAAATACAATGACGGTATTCTCATATTTCCCCGCTCTCTTTAATTCATCTATAATCCTGCCGATCTGGAAATCAACTTCGCTTACCATACTGTAGTATGTGGCCAATTCAATTTTTACAGCTTCTTCGGTACGCGGATAAGGTAGCAGCATTTCATCTCTTACATAAAGCTCCCCGTTATCAATTTTTGGGGTAGGCCGGAAAGACCCGGGCAGCGAAACATCCGAAGGAGCATAGCTATGTCCGTACCAGGTAGGAGCGGTACGGGGATCGTGTGGCGAAGAAAAAGATACATACATCAGCAAAGGCTGGTCGCTATCCCGGTTCTTCTTTAAGAAATCAACCGCCGCATCGGCAAAATAAACGGAAGAAAAATGATCTCCCCAGAAAGGTTGATTATAAGCTCCGGTACTGTCGTAGTGATTCAGTTTGGGCCGGAATTGCCCGCCGGATTGTAAAGGGTTCATGCCTGCAAAAAGGATATTATCCGCGGTATCGAATGACCGGTTAAAAGAAGCATGATCCTGATGCCATTTTCCCGTAGCAAAGGTTTTGTAACCGTTGTGTCTGAACAGCTCAGGAAATGTAATGTCGCTCCCGGGGATATAAGCGCCGTCTTTACGCAAATGATACAGCGATCTGCCGCTCAGCAATTGTGCT
>JACFNM010000155.1 GCA_019454915.1 Chitinophagaceae bacterium | reverse complement strand
AAAATAAAAAACTAATTTGTTAAATAAGACTTAATTTATGCTCTTATTAATAAATAGCAAGATTGACCAAATTATCCTGATTGGTTTCGGAGTTAATTTCTACTTTAAAAATATCTTCTCCATTCTCTCTGATATGATCGAAGATTCCTTTTTGATCTAACAAGAATTTGTAAGTCCACCAGGCATGCTGGTAGCCAAAACCACCAAATTCGTTCTCCGGACATACCAACGATTTCATCCTCTCCAGATGCTCCTCGGTGTAATCTTTAAGTAGTTTACTATCTGCTCTTTGGTAAAACTTACCAATATCATGCAGCAAAGCAGCCAGATAAATTTTTTCCCTGTTATTATTCATCTTCATTTTTCTTAGTTCGAAATTGTCTCACCACCCCAAACCCATGACTCGCACTTTTACCCAAACCCAAATAATTGGGCAAGTACACATTGCAGTTAAAATCCACATCGAAGGCCATCAGGGGTGTTCCCTTGTACTTTACCATTTTCTGTCCCTTCAAATCCTGTATTTCTACTTTGATGGGTTTCTCAATTTGCCAGTCAACGCCCTTGGCAAAGGACAGGATATTGCCCGTGAGCAGGCGTTCCAGAAAGGCAATCTTTTCTCTTAATCCCTTGAGTTGGGTATATTTCTGATAATTATGATGATTGAGCGCGAGCCAGTTGCTGATCCGGTAGGGGAAGAGCTTATCCCATACATTGAGTTTGCTCGACTTGAGATCAAGGCGATCTACCTCGAGATTTATTTTCTGATCAGCCAGTTGAATTGTCCAGTCTTTCTTTTCGAAAAGCCTGTGAATTTCATCCACACCGGCCGCCACACAAAAGATAGCCGGTTGATCGAACAGCCGCTTGTATTGGATTAAAGGGTAACGATAAGCCAATTGTTCTTCATTGATATGATTATGAAAGAGTAAGTTCTCTTTTCCGACTTTCCGGACAACAGCGCCGCGGAAGGCGCTAATCTGATCCGACCCGATACTATTATTGAACGTGACAAGAAGTGTTCTTAATTGCTTCAATGGTTTTGGATTTACATATCTAAAATTATTAAATTTTTTGGCGGAAATCAATTATATCGCCTTATTTCTTAAGCAGACATTTCAACATGAACCCGGCGTTGTTTATTCATATCACGCCAAAATTTTGTTGTGGTTATACCCTGCTACAAAAACAAATAGAGCTTCGGGGTTGAATTCCCGGCACAACATCCCGGTAAAAGACCAAAAGATTGAGATTTATTTTAGTGGCTGGTGTCTCCCCGCAAGCACTTCCCATGACCGGCATACGATAAAATGCAAAAAATCACTTCTATTTTTACAGTTAATGAAGTAGTTGTAACTCACCGGTTCTCGCCCCTTTGAAATGTATCTTCCCTGTTATACTTATATTACAGATGCGCCTTCCTTAGAGAAGAATGGAAATTTACTCGGACGATGGTCGCCTTTCCCCGGAATTGTTTCATTAACCGCTAATCTGACTCCATGCCTCGTGCTGTCGTCATCCACCGATATGGAGACTATCCTCGCGGCAGACCTTTTACATCTTCGTTACGTATTCTTCTGCTCTTTTGTTGTCTGGTAATACCGCCAAACTCCCAGTTTAAGGTCAACTTAAATGCACGATTATAATACCGGTTGTTCAATTCATAAAAAAAGTCTGTGGTCTGTATGACTTCAGTCTGTGGTAAATAGCCGGAGAACGGATTAAGCAGGGCGAGCGTAAGCGCTATCTTTTTTGCCGGAAATTCTTTTTTCCCCGATACACTATACAAATATCTGGACGTCTCATAACCCTGTAATTTGATTTTTCGGGTATTGTATTCTCCGAATGCCTGAATCGTATAGTTAGATGGAAGTTTGAAAGTGCTATTGAGATTAAGGTGGGTTCCCCAACCTCTGTTCAGAATATCCAGTGCGTTGCTATTGAAGTCGAGGTATTCGATATTGATGTTTCCGTTAGCGCTCCACCACAGATTAATCGTTGCCATTGCCGAAAGATTAAGTCCGTAGGTTTTATATACTGCTAAATTTTGTTTGGTGGTAGTCGCTACTCCGGCTGCATCTGTAGAAGTGAAGGTCAGCATGGCATTATTCGTCTGTTTCCAGAAGATGGCGCTGTTCAAAAAGAAGTTGGAAGTAGGATAAAAACCATAGGTGAATTCAGCCTGATGCGCTATCTCCGGTTTAAGATCGGGATTCCCGACAGTAATATTTTTAGGGTCACTCGTTTTCTTATTAGGATTAAGATCCCAGATATACGGACGGGTAAGCCGTTCAGTGTAACTCAGGGAAAAAGTCTGGTCATCATTCACCTTCCTGGATATGGTTGCTGTAGGTATGAAATTGATGAATTCGTTTTTGAAATGGGTGTCTGCATCACGAATATTCCCGTCAAAAAAAGTTTGTTCCAGCCGGACACCCGCTTCCGCATACCAGTTTTTCTTAAGATTAGCCTTTAACATGCTGTACGCAGCGCCCACATGCTGACTATACGAAAACAGATCCGAACGATCCGGTATCGGAGCAAGTTCATTATCTCCTGATGAAGCTGTCACGTAATAGCGGGAAGTAGCGTTCCGAAGGATCATCTTTAACCCGCTTTCTAAGCTGAATACACCTCTGTCTGAAAAAGGATAGAGATAATCTGCCTGAAAAGTCCATTCCCGGTTATTATCCCGGTTGTCGTTGTTCTCTGAATACAACTTGTTGTGGTGCTCATCCCACTGCACCATCCGGTAAGGAGATTTTGCTTTATTGGGAGAGAACTGAGCTAACAGCGTGACTTCGTGTCCGGGCTTCTGAAATTTCTTATTAAAGGCCACATTGAGATCGGCACCCATATATTGATTAGCCGCGGCAGTTGACTGGTTATATTCCTGAGGAAGGCCCCCATTCAGAACTTGGAATGACGTAAACATGGCGTAGTTATCCGGCCATTTTCCAACCCAGAGATTCGCGCCTACGCTCACCTCTGAAGAAGAATCGGGTGTATAGGTAAATGCCATATCCATGTTTCCGTGAGGTGCTGAATTATCTTTGTTCATCTCCTGCTTAAGTAACATGGCAGGAATGCTGTTTTGGTATTGTGTTCTCGAAGACTGATAGGCTTCTTTAAACCGAAGCCGGTGGGCATGTCCGTGAATATTCAGGTTCCATTTGTCGCCATTAGCCCCAATCCGGGGATTGATCGCCTGTTCCATATTGCTCGCGGTCAATTCCAACGCGCCGCTAAATTGCTGCCCGCCTTTTTTGGTAATAATATTGATAACTCCTGCCGCGCCTTCTGCGTCATATTTGGCAGACGGCGTGGTAATGACTTCTACGGAACGGATATTGTTTGCCGGCATCATATTTAATGCGTCAGCAGGATTGCGCGCCACCTGACCGGAATACTTGCCGTTGATTAAGATTTTCAGATTCCGACTGCCACGCATACTTACGTTTCCTTGCGCGTCCACATTCAGCACCGGAGCCTTTCTCAGCACATCAGCAGCCGTTCCTCCTTTCAGCGACAAATCATTTTCAGCATTGTATATCAACATACCCGGTCGCAGGTCAATCAACTTTCTCCTGCCGATAACGGAGATCTCCTCAAGGCTTTTCGCAGATTTTACAAGCAATATATTTTCTAGAACCGTAACGGCATTGTTTTCCTGAACGATAGCATCAAAAGTCCGGATTTCATAGCCTACCGAAGTAATTTCTATCCGGTAACTACCAAATGCCTCCAGCTCTACCGTGAAGAGACCTTCTTCATTCGAATAAGTGGTGGTTATAGCACTATCCTGTTGTAATACGGTGATAGTAGCGTATGCCACCGGTTGATTAGCCGTTGCGTCGAGAATCTTTCCCTTGACGGAATATCCCGCTTTTTGTTTTTTTTGAGCGATTGACTCGATGCCTGCCAGAGACAGAATCGCAACAAGCGCCGGCGTGAGTAAAAAGGATAAACGCATCAGGTTTATTTTTTTAATGGTACTCTCTAATTTGCCAATCAATCGGTACTCCGTCCCAACTGTTATAGACTCAAATTTTGCTATAACCTGCTAAACAACATAGTATGGGCAATACCGAACCGCGGTCTTAGACAACTCCCCTCTGAGTCTGGTTACCGGGATGCACCTCGCAAAAGCTAACACACTTTGCACCTGCCTTAACGGCTACCGCGAAATCCTATCTACCGCTGATTATAGATTGTCTATGCCTTGCGCCAAAAATAAACAAACCCACTATGAATCTTTGCAAATAAACAAAAAATCTTAGCTTAACGACTATGGTGTCCCACGTACCAACTTCAACCGCGATCCTGCTACTGATTCGTAAGACACGAATCAGGGCGGAAGGTGAAGTGGCCGGGCTTCTACCTATCCTTCCTTTTTAAATGTAAAAGGTCAATATTCCATCCCGCTGCTATCAATACCGGATACACGTCCTGCTTAATCGTTCCTCCCAACGTATTCGTAATATAATTGCGATACCACCAGAAGTCATATCCGCGGAGAGGTACTAATAGCGTGAAATTTACTTTCTGGTTTTGTTGCCTTCCAAATTTAATGTCAAATCCTCCACCAACGGTGAAGGCCACAAATTGCAATCGACTCTTTTGACCCGTTGGACCATTTGCGTCTTCCAGTTCGGCAATAATAGCTGAATTTACTCCCAGCATAGTCGTAAAGATCGGCGTAACCTTTTTGTTAGGCATTATATTATAAATAATACCGCCGTTGCCGTTAAAACCAGCCAGGTTATGTCCGACGCCGCCAAAAAGTCCGAGATATTTAAAAGGCTGATATTCTGCTTTTATCCCCAGTCCTCCATGATCCAAGCCAATACCAGCTCCTGCAAAAATAAACTGCTTCTTTTGAGCCGAACAAATAACAGAAGCCATGAAACAGAGTAATAGTTGAATCGTGTATTTCATATTCAGGAGTTTACGGGTTGTTCCGAGGCTTTACATTTTTATACTTTCGTTATCATCTTATAACGCTTTCCCTATCTCCCCCATCACCCTGGTAAGTGTCCCAAGCGCCATTCTTGTTCGACATCCTCTTGCTGATTCGTAAGACACAAGCCAGGGCGAAGCGACTATACCTGATCCACTCCAGGTTACTGATTTATTTTGCTATGATGACCCTGCTATACGTAGTCTCCTGACTACGTATTTTCTATGTTCTCCGGGGACTATGTCCCGAAAATTATACCTGCAAAAGCAACTCCATTACTATGCCGGAACCCAGCCTCCCAGCCGTGAACCACCCACCAAACCACCGGCTTATTTCGCTCTTATGATCTTCTTATTGATAATAACCCCGTCGGTATGGATCAAAATAAAATAAGTGCCCGATGGCTGCTTTGACAAATCAAATTCCAGTCGTGTACCGCTGCCTTTTACCCGCTGAACCACTTTGCCGTTTATATCCACCACCTGTATGGTAGCATTATCTATCGCTTTGCTGAAACTGATATAAAATTTACCCGTTGTGGGGTTGGGGTACAAGGCATCTACCTCTTCAAAGCCTGCATCGGCAGCTTCCTGCTGCTTGGCCTGCCCGACTTCGCTATTCAGGCGGGCCAATTCCGGGTTGGCAATGCGGTTGCTGCCGTTGTTGCAAAAATATTCTCTTTTAATACGATTGCCTGCGGCATCGTAAGTCATTAATAACCCACAACTGCCGGAGGGGATTTCCTGGGCGAAGGATTGCAGAGAGAAAAGAAGGAGTAGGAGAGAAAAGATTTTTACTGGCATAATAATCAATTTTTTCTATTCTGTTTTTTAATTTCAAAAAAGGTTCTACTTATCCATAAAATATCAATTTCAACATGAACTCCACAATCAACTCCACCGCTTTGATACTTGTCTCCACGTACCACCATCAACCGCAATCTACTGATTCGTGGGACACTAACCAGGGCGAGGGGTTAGTAGGATTTACATTGAAGACTGACGATATCGAAACCAACATTTACCAATAACCCCCTCCTGTTCACTGAAGACAACTAAGGTATCCGTCAATATTCTTTCTGTGAATTCTTTTTTTGATATTTTATTTTTCGTTTTTATTATGTAGTCTATATTATATGATTGTTCAGGTTTAATCGTTAGTGTGAGAGGCACCCCTTCCCTAAATAATATATTTTCTCCATCATAATTATTAATGCTTTTAATAATATAAGTATTTTCTTTTGTTGAGATGAACCTCATCTTGGTCAAATCAGTTACAAATTCACTTTTGGACGGGTCAGGATGGATAGATACTCCAATCAGCATGATAGCTTTATGTCTATAGTAGTTATAACTGAATGTAATTATATCTGTGCTATTAGCTGTTTGAGCGGTATTATCTATAACTCCCTGAACAGGATATGGCAGACACCCCGTTATCAATAATAAAGTAATCACTATTATACACGTTTTCATAATTATTGTTGTTAAGTTTACCATTTCCAGAATCTCTCCATAAATTCGTCTACATATACCCTTGCTTTGAATTCGTTAGCTGAAGGAATTTCATAATAGGGGTCCTTCCCCATAATCGCGCTCAGCCACCACTGTTCATAAATACCATTCGTAAATTGTCTAGCCCAGCCTTGAGTTAATTGCTGAAAATAATGATAGGATTCATGTACCCATACACTAACAGTTTTTTGGCCTCCATCTTCAAAATCATTTATCATTGCTGACCGACCTACCGTTATTCCTCTCCTCCACAAGCCTCCGGCTCTATATGTAGGTCCATAAGGGCCGGTCAGCTTTACGTTTAAATCTTCTCCCATTTCTTTTAAAGCGCGCTTAACGTCTTCGGTAGGGGGGCGGATTGTTGGACCCCAAGAGACCTGCTATACGTAGTCTCCTGACTACGTATTTTCTATGTTCTCCGGGGACTATGTCCCGAAAATTATACCTGCAAAAGCAACTCCATTACTATGCCGGAACCCAGCCTCCCAGCCGTGAACCACCCACCAAACCACCGGCTTATTTCGCTCTTATGATCTTCTTATTGATAATAACCCCGTCGGTATGGATCAAAATAAAATAAGTGCCCGATGGCTGCTTTGACAAATCAAATTCCAGTCGTGTACCGCTGCCTTTTACCCGCTGAACCACTTTGCCGTTTATATCCACCACCTGTATGGTAGCATTATCTATCGCTTTGCTGAAACTGATATAAAATTTACCCGTTGTGGGGTTGGGGTACAAGGCATCTACCTCTTCAAAGCCTGCATCGGCAGCTTCCTGCTGCTTGGCCTGCCCGACTTCGCTATTCAGGCGGGCCAATTCCGGGTTGGCAATGCGGTTGCTGCCGTTGTTGCAAAAATATTCTCTTTTAATACGATTGCCTGCGGCATCGTAAGTCATTAATAATCCGCAACTGCCGGAGGGGATTTCCTGAGCGGTGGTTTGTAGAGAGAAAAGAAGGAGTAGGAGAGAAAAGATTTTTACTGGCATAGTAATCAATTTTTTCGATTCTGTTTATTAATTTCAAAAAAGGTTCTACTTATACTTAAAATACCAATTTCAACATAAACCCCACAATCAACTCCATCGCTTTGATACTTGTCTCCACGTACCACCATCACACACAATTCAAAACACTACTGATTCGTGAGACATGAACCAAGGCGCAGGAGCCAAGGCTTTCTGTTATGGATAGGTTATTATCCAATTTCTATTTTCTAGCTCTTCTTTAGTTAAAGTTATTTTTTTTGCAAATATTTGATTTCTGTGCATTTCTTTCAAATCATAACTATTCATCATTTTTTCAGTAATAATAAAAAGCGTTATCTCATTTTCGTTACCTGGAAGGCGTGGTTTTTTGCGGCTCCCGTCAATAGTGTAAGCGTCTCTCATTTTAACATCTATAAAAGTAAATAATCCTGCGCTCGGGATTAACGGCAGCGAATCGACATCTCCATATTTGAGATAAACGTAAACAGCCTCGGCAGAATTATTAGATACATAGAGTAAGCCACGTGCAGGGTCATACGTAAAAATGCACCCGTAAAACAAAAACAAGCAACTTATATAGATTACTTTTTTCATGTTCGTGATAATTAATATTAAGGCAAAAAGAACGGGGATACAGCGCTCAAGCGCAGTAAATTATACCAACTTATATTTTGCGCGGGCCACGCTGGATTATTTAATAATGAATTAACGCCAAAGTAATTGTTCGAGAGGTAATTAGCCCAAGTTTCAGTCCAAAAAGTACTATGACTCCATCCACCCACTCCATTCAAAGTAGCACTCGCAAAACTTTCGGGTGCAATGAGTTTGTAAAATGCTTGGAATCCAACCTCTCTTGCTTGAAGTATATGTCCAAACTCATGTTGTAATAATTCTGTAGTGTACCTTAAAGTACTGTTAAGTGAATATTGTCCGGTAGAGAGTATTATCCCTCTGCCAGGTAATGTAGCAGCAGAACCTTCGGGGAGCATTGATGATTCATAAAGATTAATACCTCGAAATTTACCTACATATTTGCCAGTAACGGTCTTATCTCCAACAGCAGTTCCGCATGCACTATAACCGTTTGATAGATCAAATGAGGCTTTTCCTGTCCAAAAGTTTGTTCCCTTTGTCAAAGCATTTATTCCGCCAATCGTACCACTTAACACGCTTCCTGCTAACGCACCTATTCCTCCCCCTTTAATTCCAGCCCATAACCCTTGCCCTAAGTTAGCACCGCTCATCCAAGCATTACCGGAATTTGTAACAAATCCACCTGTAAATCCTGCGGCTGCACCAGTCGCCGCTCCGGCAATAAAGCCTGTTGAAGATACTCCAACTGCTGTTCCCATAAACCCGGCACCGAAAGAGCCACCGGCCATAGCCTCATTAACTCCCGTGCCAATGCCAGCACTCAAAGCCCCTGCGACAGCACCGATACCGAAATAACCAAGCCCTTTCCAACTAAATTTTGCACCATTGGCAGCCCAATTGGTAATTCCTCCAATAACTGCCCCAATAATCAAGTGCCAAAACTCCCCCGTCGGGTCAGTGTATTTGAGTGGGTTATTCATCGCATAAGCATACCGATTGAAATTTCTCGGGTCTGACGGGTCCTGGACATAATTATCCGGACTAATCATTCTCCCTATCAGCGCATCGTATAGCCGGGCGTTCATATTGATTAACCCAAACTCTTTCAAATGTTCGTGCCCGGTATAGCCCCGGTTTAACAGCAATGCCGGCTCGGCGCCCAGTGCATACACCGTCAGGTTTACAGGATTGCGCATCCGCCCCCAGGCATCGTAGCTGTATTCGGCCTGTAATGCCTTGCCGGCGTCTGTAATATGCGTAATACTGCCAAGGTGGTCGCGGCTGATATAAAGCAA
>JACFNM010000712.1 GCA_019454915.1 Chitinophagaceae bacterium | reverse complement strand
AATCCAAAATCTGAACTTCATAAAGTCCCTGGAGAAGAACCCCGCTATTTCCCCGGTTTTGTCCGTTCCCTTTATAAGGAGATGGAGTTCTCCACTCTACATGCAACTGGCAGTCTCCGAAAGAACGTTTTGTTTGAATAAATCCAAATCCGGAAGGAGCCGTAAAGAAGCCTTCAGAAACCTTCCATGTAGCCAGATAATTATTACCCTTAGGACTCTCCCATTCATTTAAATTCTTTCCATCAAAAAGTACAACCGCGTCGGACGGAGGTTCGGTGTATCCCTTTCCGGGCGTAACTTCTGTGATGGATGAACTACGACGTTCTGTCTGTGAATAAAGCGCCGCATGGATGAACCACTGCAAGAGGAATAATAAAAATAAATCTTTCATACGCGTAATTTCCAATCGTTTAGAATCAGCCCATAATTTTTACCACTATACCCGGGATAAATATATTTCAGATCAATCCGTTTTAGCATACCACATGTAATGCTGCCCTTATCCGAAATTCAAACTCCATGGCATACGATATTGGCGTTTGACAAACTGGTTTGCTGCTTCAAAATTTGTAACTCGCATATTTTCTGTATCCCATAATAAACGCTGTCTCCCGGGATATCTGTCTTCAGCCCCTTTTGCATTGGGGTTCTTTAATCCATGGCTGCGAATAGCCAGGTTGGCGATTAATATACTTTCCACAAAAGGTCCGGCATAACTAAAATCGGAGCTGGTTTCGGCGTTTCCATATCCGGCAATACAGGCATTAACCCATTGTAAATAGTGTCCTTCTGTTACACGTTTAATTGTTTCGGGAACAGCTCTTGCTTCTTCTTCGCGTGAAAGGGGTAATAATCTTGGATTAGCACCGTAGCAATCTGCCAGTAACATTCCTTTAGTACCAATAAACAAAACACCGCCATCCGGACTGCCAAACGGTTCGCCGGGCTCCCCGGCATTATACCTCCATCATACCAGCTCACTTTAATCTTTCCTTTTCCATCTTTCCTGGGATAGCGCAGATGTATAACTGAAGCAATGGGTGCACTTTCAGCACTATCAACTTCCTTAAAGAAATCACTCCAAGTATTAGCAACACTACATTCAACCGACTCAGGAAAATCTATTGGCAATATCCGGTAGATCGGATCCATAATATGACA
>JACFNM010000711.1 GCA_019454915.1 Chitinophagaceae bacterium | reverse complement strand
AGTATCCGTCTGACGTCTTAATGATTGATTTTCCGTCATTAATCGTTGTTGGAGCAATGAAGGTTGCCAATTGCATGTCTACGTTATATTGAAGACTATCGGTAGTCATGGTGTATTCCGGATCTTTCAGCCGCACGTTCCTCTTAAAGAAAGCATCTTTTGTATCTGCGTAATAAAACCCCTCCCTGCTGGTGAGTGTTGTAGTTGATGTAACGATTTTACCCCCCGTCTTATAATTCCCCCTTTTTGTATTCAGGTTGTATTCTAACTCATCGGTAGTCAGGGTCGCCTTCCCGTCGGTCAGCTTTACATTCTTTTTTAAATAAGCGATTCTGGTATTGCCATAGTAGATGAGATACTGGCTATCCACGTTGATACTGTCGGAATCGTTGATATGTATATTGCCGAATACTTCCAATACATTATCCCGTTTGTTCAAAACAATGCTGTCACCGCTGAAAAAGGTATTCTCCTGCCGCAACTCAGCATTCCCGGTTAAGATTTGCAGTTCAGTACTATCCCGTTTCTCGAACCGGAGCAGATCAGAACGTATAAGATGGACTTCCCTTACACTGTCATTGACGGCAGAGGGGAGGGAATCGGTAATGCTGCCCGGTTTCTGTTGTGCCCAAACCAATTGACCGGCCAATACAAAAAACACACACAGAAGGAACCTCATATTGAAACGCTATTTCCGTTTTTTATTCATAACGGGCGGTGTAGAAAGAGTGTCGGGTAACGGTGTCATTAAGGGTGGAGATTTATCTTTCTTACCAAATACAATGCCTCCGGTATAGCGTCGCGGTTGAATCCGGAAATCCTGTAAAAGCAGGTTCAGGCTATTGGCGGTTGAATTAAGGTTGCTGTATAGTTTTTTATCATTCACCAGCAGACCAAGCGTGCCCTCACTGTTGTTGATTTTCTGTAAGGTATGATTCAGTTGACCCACGGCGCCATCCAACTGAGTTAAGGTGTTTTTTAGATCCAATTCAGCCAAATTACCGGTTAACCCCTTCAGGTTACTAAAAATGGTGGTTATGGTATCATTATTATTCTTCAGGTTGCCGGTAAAATCGTTCAGGTTACCGAGGGTTTTTGATAAGCTTCCTTTCTGCGTATCCAGCAATTCGTTGAGTTGAGTGGAAGCAGTTGTTAAATTCG
>JACFNM010000710.1 GCA_019454915.1 Chitinophagaceae bacterium | reverse complement strand
AAGAAATTCGGGCGTTTTTTTCGTTTTTTTAAATAGAGAAAATCAGCAATAACCACAACCCCGATAGATACAATCCACCAGTCATCAAGTGCAAGGGTGGCAACAAAGAGAATGGTAACTGCAAGTCCCAGTAATAGATAAACTCCGTGCAATCCTTCGCGATAGAGTGGGAAAATAAAAGCCGAATAGACCAGTACGCTTCCCGGATCCGGTTGTAAAAGAATAAGAATAACGGGCAGTGCCAAAATTAAAAAAGAACCTATTTGAAATCTAAATTCGGTCACATTGGTCTGAATGTCACTGATGTATTTTGCCAGGGCCAGGGCCGTAGTTGCTTTAACGAATTCTGCCGGCTGAATGCTAAACCCTCCGAAGTCATACCAAGCGGTTGTTCCTGCAATGGTTCGGCCAAATACAAATAAACCGGCAAGGGATAAAAGACCGATGATATAGATTACACTCGCAAAACGTTCATAGAATTTACTTTCTATGGCTAAAATAAAGATGATTAGAACCACGCTCAAGCCAATCCACATCATTTGCTTACCGTAAATCTGAGAAATATCAAAATATCCCGATGCAGAATCGTTAAGGGATGCTGAATAGATATTCACCCATCCCATTCCAACCAGAATAGCATAGAGGAAAATCATCAACCAATCAAACCTTAAATTGCTGCTGTTTCCACTCATTATTTGTTTATGCTAAAAGGTTGACCGCTCCAGGGTTTTGCATATTCATCTTCAAGACTTCCTTCAAGAATAAATTTTTCCATATCGGTGCGGGAGATCTCGCCTTTAAGATATTTTTCAATCATTAAGCCGGCTATACGTCCTGCCCATCTGGAGCCCCAGTAACCGTTTTCCACAAATACGGCAATTGCAATTTTTGGGTCATCCACCGGCGCGAAGGCTATAAAAATGGAGTGATCTGTCAACTGGACTCTTTTTCCGTTGATTCTGGTAAAATTTTCAGCGGTGCCGGTCTTTCCTCCAATTTCAATTCCGGGAACCTGAAGGGAAGATGCTGTTCCTCGTTTATAAACCTGATGCATTCCCTCAACAATGGGTTCAAAGTGTTTTGGAGAAACGGTGGTGTAATGTTTCACTTTATATTGGCTCGGAATGGTATCCGGGCCTATGATGTTCTTAACAATATGCGGGGTG
>JACFNM010000709.1 GCA_019454915.1 Chitinophagaceae bacterium | reverse complement strand
TTCTCCGATAGTATCCCTCTCCATTATCCGAATCCCGATGACTTTCCTGTATTTATTTGATTATATTAGCAAACAGGCTTGCCTGGAAACGGACTTCCATCGCACGCTCTGAATTGATCTCTTCAACAATAAGTAAAATAATTTGCATCCATGCGTTGTCCTGCCAATAAATTGACACGGGTTGTTTTCATATTTATCGTAATCGTGTATCCCTTTTTACTGCATGCACAAACCGGTTCTCCTGCTGAACCCGTTCGTTATATAGGAGGGGAAAGCATTGACCCTTCCGTTCATGAAGGGAGGCTTCGTTGGGCTATAGGAGTGGAAAGTATCCAGGTGATGCGCGCCAACAGAAAGCATGGAGGAATAGGAAACGACTCCGGATGGACTTACAATCATGCTCCTAATCTGGCTTATTGGAACGGCAAATTTTACCTTCAATACCTTAGTAATCCCAAAGATGAGCACATTGCGCCGGGGCATACCCTGATAATGACTTCCGTAGATGGAAGACAATGGGAGAAGCCGCGTATCTTATTTCCTCCCTATCAGGCGCCCGCCGGAGTAAAAATTCCTTTTGGCTACACCGGGTACATGATGCACCAACGGATGGGTTTTTACACGGCGCCTAACGGCAGATTATTGACCCTGGCTTTTTATGGACATACGGAAGATCCGTTTCAGAAGGGGGGCATAGGCAGGGTGGTGCGCGAATTGTATCAAGATGGAGGGATGGGGCCAATTCATTTTATAAAATATGAGACACATTCCAATTGGAATGAATCCAATACCGCTTTTCCGTTTTATACTAAATCGAAAGATACCGGTTTTGTTGCGGCCTGTAATGCTTTACTGAAAGATAAGCTCAAAGTGTTACAGTGGAAGGATGAAGATGATGATGGGGATCCTAAATATGCGCTCAATGAAGATGACAATTTTCTTGCCGCTTTATCTTATTTCCACCGCAAAGATGGTAAGGTGGTTATGTTGGGTAAGAAATCAAGGGCAGCCCTGTCTGAAGACGAAGGGGCGAGTTTCTCCTATCCGGTGAAAGTGCCCACACTCATTATGTCCGGCGGGAAGAATTGGGGGCAAAAAACGAAGGACGGACGATATGCGATGGTGTATAATCCGATAGATAATTCCGAATATCGGTATCCTTTAAT
>JACFNM010000154.1 GCA_019454915.1 Chitinophagaceae bacterium | reverse complement strand
GTTTGTTGACTAGTATTATCAAAATCAGATGGTACTTATCTCTGGATGATGAATACAAATGGTATCTCTCCATATAGAGCAGGGTTCATATCCGGTGAGCAGGCAGAGCCTTATTTGTATGGAAACCTTCAGTCCGATAGCCATGATGTAAGGTAATGGCAAAAGATTAACAAATTCCACTACCGTTTCCACCCGCCATTGAGTACTTTTAGATTAAACTAACAGTCATAAGTTTGGTCATATAAGTACACCCTTAAATGTTGAAGTCATGAAAACATTTTACACCTTAATGAAATCATTGTTTGTAAGCATGATTTTTCCCGCGTTTGTAGTCGCCCAGGGAGACTGGCCCAGGTCTTTTACAACTCGAGACGGACAAATGGTGAAGGTATATCAATGGCAGCCAGAATCTTTTTCAAATGGTCAGCTGCAAGCCAATGCCGCTATTTCAGTGACTCAAAATGGCCAATCTGAACCGCAGTTTGGCATGATATGGCTAAATGCCAATACAAATACCAGCGGGCAGGAGGTTGTAATTCGTAACGTAGAAGTTAATTCGATAAGGCTTCCAAATGAAAACGACGAAAACCGGTTGTCCTCTCTGCAAAACGCGATAGCCAATGGATTGTCTAACCGGAATATTAGCTTTACGAATAGTGAACTCAATGCTGCACTTCAAAATCAGCAGGAGGAAAGGCAGGCTTCATCCGGCTTTAATAACAACCCGCCTAAAATTATCTATTCGGATAAACCCTCAATATTGGTTATCATGGATGGCGCCCCGAGAGTACAGATGAATAGTTATTTGGGTGTTGAAACCGTGATTAATACGCCTTTTACTATTATAAAAACTAATAAAAAATATTACTTGTATGGCGGAAAGCACTGGTATATGGCTGGTGAAGCTACGGGGCCCTATACGATGACTACCAGTATTCCTTCCGCCCTAAAGGAGATTCAGTCGAAAATCGCCCAGTCCAATACGGACAATAAAGTGCAACAGGAAGAAAATGACTATGTCATTTCCAACATCATCGTCAGCACGGAGCCGGCAGAATTATTACAGTCAAATGGTGAGCCCAATTTTATGGCTATCCCTCAGACCAATTTGTTGTATGTTATTAATTCCAATAACGACATTTTTATGGATGTAGCCTCTCAGCAATATTACATTTTGCTTTCCGGACGTTGGTATAAATCAACTGCATTAAGCGGAAAATGGAATTACGTTGCATCCGATAGACTTCCGGCCGATTTTGCCAAAATACCCGAAGGGTCGCCAAAAGATAATGTGTTATCGAGTGTGGCAGGCACGCTGCCCGCAAACAATGCCTTATTAGATGCCCAGGTTCCCCAAACGGCAAAAGTGGACCGGAAAACAGCTAATGCCGACATTCAATATGATGGTAATCCGCAGTTCGCTGATATTGACGGAACGGATATGTCTTATGCAGTGAATACGCCTGATTATGTAATACGCTGGCGGGGTACCTACTATGCCGTGGAAAATGGAGTGTGGTTTCAATCCTACAGCGCAACGGGCCCCTGGGTAGTGAGTACCGTACGTCCCCCTGCCGTCTCTTTGATTCCGCCCCGTTATCCTGTATATGCAATGAAATACGTTTACATCTACGATGTGACTCCGGAGTATATTTACATGGGATATACGCCCGGTTATCTGAATACTTTTATATACGGGCCTACGGTAGTTTACGGCACCGGTTATTATTATCGTCCATGGTTTGGCAGACATTATTATGCGCGCCCGTACACATGGGGTTTTAATATGCATTATAATCCGTTTATCGGATGGAGCTTTGGATTCAATTATAATGTAGGATGGTTTCACTTTAGTGTGGGAAATTATAACCCCTGGGCCTGGGGTGGCTGGTGGGGGCCTTCTATATTCCGTCCTGTCTACTATCCGGTTCCCTACTACCGCGGATATAAACACGGGTATTATGGATATAATAATTATGGCAGGAGAAATACGGCGATCATCAACAATATAAATATCTACAGGACTACCAATATATATAATTACAGGCAGGATGTGGTTACCCGGGATAACCGCCGCACGGTTGCTACCAACAGAAGAGTTGGATCATCGCCGGTAAGAAGTTTTAATAATCCGCGGCCATCTGAGAGAGTTGCCGGAAGGAATACCGGCAATAACAGTACTGCACGTCCGGCTGAAAGGAGAACTACTCCCTCCGGTAATGTCAATACCGGTGCAAGACCTTCCGGAAGTCAATCCAATCGTATTACCGATAGAAATGGAATCTCCAATGGCAATAATGCCAATATCAGGCAGGGCAATAACCGCCAGATAACCAGACCTCGGGTTGAACGTGTAGCTACTGAACGGGGTTCATCTACCGCTCCGAATGTCAGCCGAAACAGGCCATCGCCAGGTAACACCGGCAGTAGCAGGACAATAGAGAGACCGGCGCCGGCAGCGAATTCCAACGTTGGCAGATCAAACTTATTGAGTGATAGAAACGTACAACAAAATGTACAGTCAAACCGGGTGAATAATAGAGCGTCTCGGACTCCTGCACCGCAGCGGGTAACAAGTCCATCTATCCGGACGGCGCCCTCCGCGAATTCCGGCAGGCCGGTCAACAGATCAGCAAGAAACGGTGAGATTCAAAACCGTCGGGGGTAGTTTTTTGATAAATGGCGCCGAAAGGCTTGAAAAGAGAAAGAATATTTAGACATTCTTTCTCTTTTCTATTAAAAATGATAGCTTTGTAGCATATTTTCCTACTTAGAAAGTTTTTAATTCATTTTCATAACATATCTTTACCAATAACATCTCTAAAACAAGTCAAAATGAAATTGAAGCATTTTTTACTCCTGGCCCTTGCACCGGCTTTTCTGTTTTCATGCGTAAGCAGTAAAAAATTCAAAGCAGCACAGGCTACATTGGATTCCCTGAATCAGGCAAATACGAAATTAAAAGGTGATTTTAAAATCTGCGAAGATGATAAAGCAGAGAATGCACGCAAAATCGCGGCTTATCAAAGTCAGATTGAAGACCTTAATAAACAACTGGCTTTCCTGAAGGAAAACAACACGACTACTCTGAAGCAGTTGGAAGATTTATCGGTAATCTCCAGTGCACAGGCTGAAAGCATTAAAAAGTCGCTTGAGAATATTGGTGCAAAAGATGCTTATATACAGGACCTCCAGGCGGCAATGGCACGCAAGGATTCTTTAAATATGGCATTAGTCATGAACCTGAAAGGCGCCATTGGTAATTTAGACGATCAGGATATAAATATTAAAGTTGATAAAGGAGTTGTATTCATTGATATTTCGGATAAATTATTGTTCAGGAGCGGTAGCTACGTTATCAATGACAAGGCAAAAGAGGTGCTGGGTAAAGTTGCACAGGTGCTGAAAAATCAACCCGATCTTGAATATATGGTTGAAGGACATACCGATAATGTTTCCTATAGCAAGGGAGTATTACTCGATAACTGGGATCTGAGCGTTAAGCGTGCTACATCCGTAGTAAGAATGTTACAGAAACAATATGGCATCGCGCCGGCTCAGTTAACGGCTGCCGGACGTGGTGAATACGTTCCTGTTGCTGATAACAATACTGCAACGGGAAGAGCTGCTAACCGCAGAACCAGGATTGTGGTATTACCGCAGCTTGATCAGTTCTTCAAGCTCCTGGAAACCAAGTAATCTTAACTATTGTCACCTATTTTATACAAAGCCGCCTTTCGTCATGAGAGGCGGCTTTTTTAGCTATAAGTCAGATCATTGATTATTAAACCGGGATTTTGCAGTAGCCGTTAAGGCTACTGCAAAGTGTGTTAGCCTTTGTGAGAATCATCCCGGTAATCCCGATTTCGCTAATGTTCATGTGAAAGACTCCTGGCTTTCACATGAACATTAGCGTAATGCCGCCAACGTAGATGATAAGGCTTTGATGATACTCCCTTTTATGCGGCACGCGGAAAGGATTCTCGAGAATCATTGATTCGAGCATTAGCCTTTCTTAGTTGTTTTGCAGTTCAGCTGCAAAAATTTGGGTTAAAGATTCTCCCTTTCCGGCAATATTGATGCCGGGACCGATTGGGGTAATACTGCCCGATGAGGTGTTGTGTACCTCTTATGAAAAAAAGAGACGTTAAATAGATGGCGTGTAATCAGCTCAAAAATGCTTTCTCCAATTCCAGGGGTGCGAGATATTTACCATTCTTATACACCCGCATATTACCGCCGGATATCTCGTCTATCAGAATGATATTATTCTTTGAGTCCCTGCCAAACTCTAACTTGATGTCATATAGTTCCAGTCCTCTTTGCGCCAGGGCTAACCGGATATGATTGCATATTTCAATCGTCAGCCTCCTGATTTCTTCATACTCGTCGCCGTTTAAAATATTCAAAAGCTGAAGTGCGTCTTTTGAGATAACCGGATCTCCCCGGTCATCATCTTTGATGGTTATCTCGACAAACCCGCCTAAATTCTGGCCTTCCACGCAATAGGCGCCGTACCGTCTAAGAAAACTGCCTACTGCCTTAAAACGACAGATTACTTCCAGCCCCTTTCCAAACACCGTGGCTTTTCTGACCGTCATGGTTGCGTGGTCGTAATCGGAGCTCACGAAGTGGGTATGAATCCCCTTTTCATTTAATAACTGAAAAAAATAGGACGTCATCCGCAATCCCGACTTTCCGGCGCCTTCTATACTTAAGCCTACTGTATTCGCCCCGGGATCAAATACGCCATCGGTTCCGGTTACGTCATCTTTAAATTCCAGCAAATACTGATCGTCTTTTCCGGTGGCATAAACGTTCTTGGTCTTGCCGGAATATATTAGTTCCATACTTATTTGGTTTAAAAAGGTGGTTTTAATTGAAGGTCAAAAGTAAAATTATCTCCTGAAAACCAAAAAGCCTCTTACGAGGCTCTATCCCTGGTATGCGGAGAGGGCGGGATTCGAACCCGCGATACAGTTTCCCGTATACACACTTTCCAGGCGTGCTCCTTCAACCACTCGGACACCTCTCCCGGTAAAAAGGACTGCAAAAATAGGATTATTAGCTATTCAACGTACCGGACATTTATTTTTCTGCTGATTTGATGAACGAGGAAATTTCTTTCGGAAAGTAGCGTATTTACCTCTCTTCCGAAAAACTTTGATGAAAACGGCATATTAGCGTTCCTTTCCCGTTAATATAGCCATCCTTTAGAAATGATCTCCGAACCGGTATATCAACGAAGCATTTGTAGTCGTTATCCGCGCAACCTCTTCCTCCGAAACCCCTTTGATTTCGGCAAGATCAGAAATGATATACTGGAGAAAGGCGCTCTCATTTCTTTTACCCCGCATCGGCACAGGCGCCAGATAAGGAGCATCCGTTTCTAACACGATATGTTCAAGATCAATTGACCGAAGCACTTCCTTTAAACCGGATTTTTTAAAAGTAAGCACTCCGCCGATCCCAAGGTAGAAGCCCAATGATATGATTTGCTCGGCTTCCTTTGGGGTGCCACCAAAACAGTGGAAGATTCCTTTTAGCCGGCTGTTCTTATAATCCGCTACCACGTCTATGGACGATTGCATCGCATCCCTCGAATGTATAACAATAGGTAAGTCATATTCAATAGCCCACTCAATTTGCTGCCGGAATGCTTCATACTGTTCCGCTTCGAAGGTCCTGTCCCAATAGAAGTCCAAGCCGATTTCTCCTACCGCCGCAAATTTTCGCTTTTTCAACCAACTTTCTACTACCCTTAATTCTTCCAAAAAATCTGCCTTCACCGAACATGGATGCAATCCCATCATCGCATAGCACTGGCTGGAATAGGATTCCTCCAGCCGGAGCATGGATTCAATGGATGAGCGGTCTATGTTGGGAAGAAAAAATTTCTTCACGCCAACCTTCTGTGCCCGATGGATTACTTCTACCAGATCAGCCCCAAACGCTTCTGCATATAAATGACAATGCGTGTCAATAATTGTCACGCCCTATACCGGTTTCCGTTTAAAAAAAGTGTTTATCATCCACACCATCAATCTATTTTGACTCCCTTCATCTTGTGCTTACAATAACCTTCATATAGCCGCTCATACAATTTTTCATATTGGGGAATAATGCGGCTAATATCAAACTTCTCGGCTTTTTTCCTCGCATTAATCTTGAACCGCTCAAAAGTACTTTCGTTCTTTAAAATGTCGATCGCATATCCTGCTAACTGATCCACGTCCCCAACCTTACCCATAAATCCATCTTCTCCCTGAGTAATAATTTCCGGCAGCCCGCCTACGTTGGTAGCCACCACGGGTGACCTGCCGGCCATTGCCTCAAGGGCTGACAAACCAAAACTCTCATATTCAGAAGGAAGGAGAAATAAATCCGTAATCGCAAAAATCTCTTCCATATTCTGTTGCTTACCAAGAAAACGGACGGATTCGCATAAATCAAACTCCCGGCACAAAGACTCAGCAACGTGCCTTTCCGGTCCGTCTCCCACCAGTAACAATTGTGAAGGAATCGCTTCATTGATCCTCTTATATATCCGGATGACGTCATCTATTCTTTTTATCTTCCGGAAATTGGATGCGTGTACAATAATGCGCTCATTATTTGGCGCTATTACTTTGCGAAATGCATCAATCGGCTTTTTGTTAAAGCGTTGTACATCTACAAAGTTGTAGATGACTTCTATTTCTTTTTCAATTTTAAAAGACCGGAAGGTTTCTTCTTTCAGGTTGTTGGAAACGGCTGTGATAGCATCGCTCTGGTTAATAGAAAAGGCTACCACTGGTGCATAGGTCTTATCCCTGCCTACGAGGGTGATGTCCGTACCATGCAGGGTGGTGATAACAGGAACGTATTTATTCTCTTTCTGCAAAATCTGCCTGGCCATATAGGCAGCGGAAGCATGCGGTATCGCATAATGCACATGAAGCAGATCCAGCTTGTTGTTTTTTACAACGTCAACCAGGGTGCTGGCTAAAGCGGACTCGTATGGAGGATACTCAAATAACGGATAAGTAGGTACCCGTACTTCATGGTAAAAAATATTAGCACTAAACCCCGTTAAACGCGCCGGCTGCCGATAAGTAACAAAGTGAATATTATAGCCTTTATCCGCAAGCGCCATTCCCAATTCTGTAGCTAATACGCCACTTCCTCCGAAAGTCGGATAACAAACAATACCTATATTCATGGGACTTATTTTAACATAAAAGATTAAACGAAGGTAACTATTCTCCCCGCTAACGAAGGAATAAACATCCATTAGCTCGTTTAAACCTTCTATATTAAAGATTCGGTTACATTTACTAATTTGAGCCCTTAATTTATAGATATGAGAAAACTCCTGCGTATTTTAATCGTTCTTGTGCTTGCCGGACTGGCAATATTTATATATGTTAAATTTTATTTTGTTTTGGGAGAAGGGGTGAAATCCGGCGAGCTTAATTATTGCGTGAAGAAGGGCTATCTCTTTAAAACCTATGAAGGAAAACTTATTCAGACAGGGATACGCTCGCTATCTCCCAGCAGAATCCAGTCTTATGAATTTGAATTCTCGGTAACCAACGAGAGGGTGGCTAAGATCCTCATGGCTAATTCAGGAATGGAGTTTGACCTTTATTATAAAGAGTACAATGGGGTGATCCCCTGGCGTGGTTTTAGCAGGTACGTGGTAGACAGCATCGTTTCAATGAAGGACCCGAGAACGGGAAGGCTTATCCGATAAGGCGGTCATGAGTGTACATCAGGCTCCGTCCAACAAAAAGATCACCGGTTTTTTGTTTAAATCAGGCTTCTGCTTCTTCCAGCCTGTCATAGTTTTTGTTTTGACGCTTTCATCCGGAGAGGTGAGTGCAATACCCAGGCAAAGCCTCGTGTTTCCATGACAGGCAGATAGCAGTGCCTCCAATAATTGATTATTCCTATACGGCGTTTCTATAAAAATCTGCGTACAATGTGTTGCCGTTGCCTCCGCTTCCATTGCTTTTATTGCCTTAATCCGGGCGCCTGGTTCAATGGGCAGATAACCCCTAAACCTGAAATGTTGTCCGTTCATTCCACTGGCCATTAACGCTAAGATAATCGAATTGGGGCCAACCAAAGGCTTCACAACGGCGCCGTAAGACTGGGCAGCAGCTACCAGCAGTTGGCCAGGATCCGCGATACCGGGGCAGCCCGCATCGCTGATAATTCCTACTGTCTTCCCCTGCTTCAAAATATCAAGAAAGATGGATTTTACGGACTCCTCCGCCTTATGAACAGCATACCAGTTGCATGCATCAATATTCATTTCTCGCCATATCGTCTTGAGATACCTCCGGGCAGCCCTTTCATTTTCCACAAAAAATACTGAACAACTCTTCACCGCTTCTAATACGTAAGCCGGAATAGTATTGACCCCCTCCTCATCCAATAAGGAAGGAATTAAATAAACGGTTCCGTTGGTCATAATCAGATATAATAATATATGACTTTACTAAAACAGTCAAATGTACATAAGGAAGGTTAAACTAATGAAAAAGTCACCTGAATCATACCTCTTCCCTGGGATGATAAAGACTTAATGTAGCGGCAATTACCGCATAGGCAGGAGCCAGTACCCAACCTATTACGATCACAGCATGCATCATATAAAACACCAGTCCATTACCAATCGCCAGCCCTTTATGCTTAGCTATGACCTCCACACTCTTACTTGCGGAATAATGCTGTCGTTCACAACTATAGTCCAGCATCGAAAATCCAAAATAATAACATTCAATTAGCAAAACCACGAGGGGGGTAACCCAACCGGCTAAGGGTATGAGTGAAACCAAAAGAAGTGAAATCGTATAAACGCTTTGCCACAAGACATTCCTTAACGCCAGCTTTATCCCCCGGACAATGCCTTTCATCAGTTGTACAAAGCTGAAAGGATAGGTCTTTCCCTCTATAATGGATTCTGTTTTCTCACTCAGATAACCGAAAAGAGGGGAACCGACAATCAACCAGATGTATTTAAACCAGGAAAAGTATAGTAAAATGAGGATCAGCCATAACATAATACCCCCTATCGCAAAGAAGAATCCGAGGAGACTGCTTTCCATCCTGCCCACCCAGGCTTTCAAGCCCGTCTTAACGCTCAACACCTCAATGACATAGGTGGCGCTTTTGCCGAAAAAGTACATGCTCACCACAAACAAAGCCGCATATATCAGTCCCGGTATAATAATCCATTTCCAAAGGTGATGTTTACGGATAAACTGGTGTGCTCTAAAATACGACTGAATCGCTATTATAATCTCTTTTAGCAACTGGTCTGTTTTAAACGATTATGCTCACTGAATCTCTCGCCCTCAAAACTCAAACTTAATAAAATTCATTTGCTTAATTTTCTCCTATGAAAAAACTGGGTTATAAATTTTACAATCGCACCGACGTAGTGGAGATTACGCGAGAGCTTATGGGTAAA
>JACFNM010000708.1:575-1174 GCA_019454915.1 Chitinophagaceae bacterium | reverse complement strand
ACCACCTTTCATTCAACAACCCGGCAGGCTGCTGCAATAGCTGCCAAAGCAGGCGTTAAGAAGCTGATCATCGGACATTTCTCATCCCGGTATCGTAATCTGGAACCGCTGCTGGCTGAAGCCCAGGAAATTTTCTTGAATACTGATTTAGCTATTGAAGGCCGGAAATGGAAAGTTTAATTCCTTATATAGTTCAGCAATTTTACCCAGCTTTGAAATAATACCGGCAGAATTCATACTGATTTTCTTCTTTTGCTAAAACAATCAGGTTATGATTAGAATTGCTATTAATGGTTTTGGCCGGATCGGTAGAAATGTTATTAAAATCTTATCAGAAAAAGAGGGCATTGAGGTGATTGCAATCAATGATCTTACAGATCCCGGAACTCTGGCACATCTGCTCAAATATGATTCGGTACATGGCAGATTCAACGCTAGGATCGCTGCTTCATCAAATGCTATTATTATAAATGGTAAATCAATTCCGGTTTTTACAGAAAAGGATCCTTCCCAATTGCCCTGGAGAGAGCAAAAAGTAGATGTTGTACTTGAATCAACCGGAAAGTTTACTGATCCCCTGAAAGCACGTGCTCATATTG
>JACFNM010000708.1:0-565 GCA_019454915.1 Chitinophagaceae bacterium | reverse complement strand
GCCAGGGGAGAAGTCAAAACCATTGTCCCGGGGCTGAATGATGAACTGCTTGACGGAACTGAGGAGATAGTTTCCTGTGCGTCTTGTACCACGAATAATGCAGCTCCGATGATTCAGTTACTGGACGAGAACTGGGGGATAGAATCAGCTCATATAACAACTGTGCATGCTTACACCGGTGACCAGAACCTGCAAGATGCACCTCACCGCGATTTGCGAAGGGCACGGGCTGCAGCTCATTCCATTATTCCGACTTCAACAGGGGCAGCCAAAGCGTTGACTATGGTATTCCCGCATCTGGCCGGTAAGTTAGGAGGTGCCGGTATCAGGGTTCCGGTTATCAACGGCTCCATTACCGATATTACCTGTATCGTAAAGAAAGAAACGGATATTAAGTCTGTCAATCAGGTGTTCAGGGAAGCAGCTGCCGGTAAGTTTAAAAATATTCTTGAATTTACCGATGAACCAATCGTTTCAGTTGACATCATTGGGAATCCCTATTCCTGTATTTTTGATTCAAAGCTTACCAGTGTTCTGGGACGAATGGTGAAGGTTGTTGGTTGGT
>JACFNM010000153.1:3609-9518 GCA_019454915.1 Chitinophagaceae bacterium | reverse complement strand
AGCCTGTGGAGGCGTATAAAAATCATGCCCGAGAGTAACGGCGTCCAGGTAAGTGGCATTCACTTCGGGGTCGTAACCTTTATATTTGGTGAAGGTGAATAAATTCAATGCCGCCACATAAATCCTCGCATTGTCCACCTTCATCCGGTTTAAAAAACTTCTTGGTAAATTATATCCGAAATTGACACTCTTCACCCTGAAGTAAGAACCATCCTGCACCCAACGGGAAGATTTTGTTCTGCCATTGTTTCTATACAAACGTGGCTGAGGGATGTCGTTGGTAATATCTCCGGGCTTACGCCAGTAGTTCATCTGATCTACCGTTTGGTTATCATAATAATATCCGTTTACAGATTGGAAAATACCCGCGATATTATATATATCTACTCCTTTTACGAATTGACACTGTATATCCAAATCGAAATTCTTAAACCCAAAATGGCTGTTAAACCCACCATAGAAATCAGGATTGGGATTGCCGATAATCATATCATCTGCCTCCGAAGGATCGTTCGTTTTGGAGCCATCATTTTTGAAGTAAAGTGCGTCCCCGTTCGCCGGATCTACTCCTGCATACTTCAATCCGTAAAACTGACCAAAGGGCTGTCCTTCTGCCAAACGTCCTACAGTACGGGATTGCGGAGGAACAGGCGCAATTAATTTTGTAACCTTATTTCTGTAAGTAGATATATTACCCGATACCGACCAAAGCAAAGGCGACTTCAAAATGGTTGCATTTAAAGTGAATTCCCATCCTCTATTTCGCATACTGCCGATGTTTTCAGTAATAATCTTATAGCCATTTATACTGGGGAGGGGAAGATCCATCAACAGGTCTTTAGTGTCTTTGTCAAAGTAATCCACTTCTCCGCTGATGCGGTTATTTAAAAATCCAAAATCTAACCCCACATCAAACTGCGTTGTCTTTTCCCAGGACAGGGTAGGCACACCGATTTGGTCGGTCACCAGCCCGGATATATCCGCATAAGCCTGCGCTATATACAGCGAACGGGATTTATAGTTACCGATTTCTGCATTTCCTGTTTTTCCATAGCTGGATCTGATTTTCAGGAAATTGATTGCATCACTGTTCCTTAAAAAATTTTCTTCGCTAACTACCCAACCAACCGATACTGCGGGGAATGCTCCGTATCTGTTGTTCCGTCCAAAACGGGAAGACCCATCTACACGATAACTTGCGCCTATTAAATAGCGCTCATTAAATTTATAGTTAGCCCTCGCAAAGTAAGAGACGAAGGAATAACTACTAAGTCCGGTGGAACCGCTGGTGATAATGGCGGCGCTGGAAAGTTTTTGCAAACGATCATCGGGAAAAGCGCGGCCCGCCACATAGGTGTCGCCAACATCTCCCTTCTGATACTCTATACCGAGAAGCCCGTCTAAGTCGTGCAATTCGCCAAAGTGCCGGTTATAGTTTAACGTATTGGTATAAGTAGTAGTAATGGCGGTTACCTGATTCGATTCTCCAAATCCTCCCGGCCCGCCATCCAGCGTTAGCCTTCCCTGATAGTTTTCTTCCTGCAGATTATTCCAGTCCAGCCCCACCTGGCTTCTAAAAAGCAGCCCTTCCGCGAGTCTCAGTTCTGCATAGGCATTGCTAATCGATCGGTAAGTAACGGCTAATTTCTTCGAATTGGCTACTTCAATCAGGTTATTATAATAGATGGTGTTCTCATTGGGACTACCATCGGAGTTATACATCGGTTGAATAGGAGGCAGAGCATTCAACTGGAGAGGGTTGGTAAAAGCATTATCACTATATAATCGGTCATTCAGGATTTTCGCCAATGAAATATTCATTCCCACCTTGAAAAAGCTGTTCAAATTATGATCAAGGTTCAAACGTACATATCCCCTTCTTAGACGGTTGGTGATGACGATCCCTTTTTGATCATTCCATGAACCACTAATCATAAACCTGGTTTTTTGGTCTCCTCCGTTGAGCGCTACATTATATTGCTGAACGCCCCCGTGTTGAAAAGCGGCATCCGACCACCTGGAATCATAATTACTATTCCAGTCATCAGTGCCGGATTCCTCTTCAAAATCCTCTGCCGGGTCAAACCCACGATAATCGGCGGCTGCTTTAAACAACTCCTTATATTGAGCAGCGTTCAGGAATTCACCTATCCGGGTAGGTTTACTCCACCCTGCATATACGCCAGCCGTAACCTTTGTTTTGCCGGCCTTACCAGATTTAGTAGTAACCAGTATTACGCCGTTGGAGGCTCTGGAACCATAGATAGCCGATGAAGCAGCATCTTTCAAGACCTCTATAGAAGCTATATCATCGGGATTAAGGCTGGCCAACGGATTATCAGGTTCGCTATAACTGCCAAGAGGCTGGCTCTGTACCGGAACACCATCCACCACCACAAAAGGCTGCTGATTAGCCGATATAGAAGATATCCCCCTGATGCGGATACTCAAACCCTGACCCAACTTTCCGCTACCCGAATTAATAAAAACCCCGGAGGCCCGTCCCTGTAAGGCCTGTTCAAATGAAGGCAACGGCAGGTTTTCAAAATCTTTTGCCGTAACCCGGGCGATAGAAGAAGTAATGTCTTTCCTGATTTTGGTACCATAACCAACTACTACCACTTCGCTCAATGATTGAGAAGCAGCATCTTCCAGTTTTAGGCTACTTAAATCGGCATTAACCGGTACTTCCAATGTCCTGAATCCGACAAAACTGATAGTCAGGGTGAGTGCGCCCTCAGGAACATTTAATTCGAAAGAACCGTCTTCTGCGGTCACGGTGGTGGCATTGGAGTTCGCCACGCTTACCGTGGCTCCCGCTATCGGTGTGTCGTCTTTACTATTGAATACTTTACCTTTAACAAGTTTTGACTGTGCAATTCCAGGTTGAAAAAACATGCACAATCCTATACAGAGTAGTATAGCATACTTAATCCATGTTCTCATGTTGTTTTGGTTTTAAATTAAATTTGGTAATCAAAACTACATTAGTCGTAATTCATCTCAATAATTTGTGGTAAATTATTTGTATTTTTTTTTATTGAAGTTATAGACTACGGTTACTACCACGGAACGATAACCTGTTAACGTTATTTATTGTCTCCTTCACAAGCCAAAATACAGACTCCTATAAAGTAGAATTCGGCCCCGGTATTGATCTCTACTTTACCAATCGGAACGACTCATTTCTTTTAATACATAGTAATTCTGTCCGGACTGCTAACTACAGAAATCCCGTCACGACCCTGAAAAATTTTTAAGAGAAGGAAGGTTCACCGGTTAGCTTTTTGAAAAATCAGAAATTTCCCTGATGGTAATCATCTACAGATATTGATTTAATTAATAACATCAAAAATTGGGCCTGTTCCTATAAATAAATTACGGTGAACAGGAAATCTGAGCTTGGGTGCAACTTTCTAATAATAATTAACTTAGCCTTTAATTACCATAATGATTATGAGATTAAGATTTTTCGTTTTATCTGTTCTGATGGCTTATTCTTTGTTTGCGTTGGGACAAAGCAAGGCAACTATTCACCCGGTTGAACTGACCTGTGAATACCTCGACGAGCCAACGTGGATTGACGTGACCCATCCCCGGTTCAGTTGGAAACTGAATGCCGCAAAGCCTTCGGATTTTGGACAAAAACAAACGGCATACAGGATCCTGGTTGGTTCATCCGTGGAACTATTGGCGAAAGACCGGGGCGATATTTGGAACAGCAACTGGATAATATCTGAAGAAACACTCCTGATTCGCTTCCGGGGCAAACCTCTTCAATCCGACAAAGATTATTATTGGAAAGTACAGGTGAAAGATGAGAACGGTCAGACATCCGGATTCAGTGAGCCTGCGCATTTCAGCACGGGCTTATTCAGTCAAAATGAATGGACTGCCCAATGGATTGGGGGCGATGAAATTTATGACCCTTATAAAGGGACCAATAAAATAAGAGACCCCTGGTTCAGAAAATCATTCAACTTATCCGCAAGCCCCACCAAGGCGATATTATACGTGGCATCGGTGGGTTATCACGAAATATATGTAAACGGTGAAAAAATAGGGAAGCATATTTTAGCACCTGCTGTCACCGATCACACACAACGTGCACGTTATATCGCCTACGACATCGCACCCCAACTGAAAGCAGGAAAAAACGTGATCGGGTTATGGCTGGGGACTGGCTGGTCCATTTTTGCACCTTATGCAACTTCGGACAAACCCCGTACACCACTGGTTATCGCGCAGGCAGATGTCTTCGGGAAAAACAATCAGCGATTAGCCAGAATTACCACCGATAAAACCTGGAAAACACATCCCAGTCCGAATCAACTCATCGGCAACTGGGGCTTTGGCGTGGGCGGATACGGTGGTGAACTGTACAACGCCAATCAGGAAATACCCGGATGGAACCGGATAGACTACCCGGATCAAAACTGGAAGAGCGTTACCGTCTATAGTCCTAAACTAAAACTATCGGCACAGCAGGTAGAGACCAATAGGTCTTTTGATGAAATAAAACCGATAGCCATAGAATCCCGAAACGACGGAAGCTACCGCGTGGATATGGGTGTCAACTTTGCCGGGTGGATTGAGGTTAAATTAAAAGGAAATCCGGGAGATACCGTCTTACTGCAATTCTCGGAAAGACAACAAGAGGACATGACCTTCGGCTTGCACAATCTCTACGTCATCGGACCGGCAGGAGAAGGAGTTTTCAGGAACAGGTTCAACTATAATTCGGGAAGATGGATGACCATAAAAGGAGTAAAGCAGCCCCCGGCAAAAGAAGATATCAAAGGCTGGATGGTAAGAACCGGCTTCAAAACCACCACCTCCTTCGAATGTGCTGACCCTCTGCAAAACTGGATTTACAACACGGTAAGATGGACTTTTGAAAACCTGTCCCTGGGTGGGTTTGTGGTAGATTGTCCGCAAAGAGAACGGTTTGGGTATGGCGGAGATGCACATGCCACTTCCGAAACCGGTCTGCTGAATTACCGTTTGGGCGCTTTCTATACCAAATGGTTAGAAGATTGGCGCGATGTGCAGGGTACTGAGCCGATGGTGGGTAATATGAACGATAGCACCTGGGCTCATCAAAAAGAAGGGAGCGGCAGACGTCTCGGTGGGGGCATCCTGCCACAGACGGCTCCCACCTATCATGGTGGCGGCGGCCCTGCCTGGGGAGGCATTGTAGTTACACTACCCTGGTTCCTGTATGAATACCTTGGCGACCGGCAGGTGCTGGAACAAAACTTTGAGATGATAAAAGGCTGGATAGGGTTTCTACAAGCGCACGTGGAAGACAATATGCTTCAACGGTATGGCGGCAGATGGGATTTCCTGGGCGACTGGCTCTGGCCGCAGGCCAACGCTCAGGGAATGAATAATTATTCCGACGAGAACCTGTTTTTCAACAATTGTTATTGGATCTATAACCTGAAGACCGCTGCAAAAACAGCCCGTATTTTAGATAAAAATGATGAAGCTGCACAATGGGAAGAACAGGCGAGAGCAGCGAGCGAAGCCGTCCACAAAAAATATTATCACAGAGAAGACCACAACTATTCCGACAGTACCATGAGAAGCCTGGCCGCTGCTTTGTACGGAGATATCATGCCCGCTGACCTGCGTCCGCTTGTAATGAAAAGATTAGAAAAAGAAATCCTGGTAAATAAGAATGGGCATATTGATGCCGGCATCACCGGAGGAGCTATGCTATTCAAAGTATTAAGAGAAGAAGGGCGCGATGATTTATTATATACCATGACGTCACAAACTACTTATCCGGGCTGGGGGTATATGCGTGAGAATGGAGCGACTACCATTTGGGAGATGTGGGAAAAAGACCTCCCAGGACATTCGCTATTGCATAGCTCCTATTTGTATCCCGGAGCCTGGTATGT
>JACFNM010000153.1:0-3578 GCA_019454915.1 Chitinophagaceae bacterium | reverse complement strand
GGGATAGCCGGTATCCGGAGAGATGACCGCTTTCCAGGGTATAAACACTTTAAACTCCGGGTTCCCCGGATTTCCTCAGAACAAATGGCATGGGCAAAAGCCGACTTCGACTCTCCTTCTGGAAAAATCAAATCACACTGGACAAAAGATAATAGCAAAATCACATATCAGGTAACCATACCTCCCAATTGCATTGCTACCATTTACTTTCCGGATGATACAAAAAAACTGGTAAGGGTGAATTCAACAACGGTGAAGAAAATTGATCAAAGCGATGGCTATGTTATATTCGAAGCGCCCGCCGGTAGCTATCAGTTTGAGAATTAACCCGGGTGTGAACCAACAGGGAAGTACAAAATCTATCCACCCTTCAATTGCTTACTTTCCTGGTAGGAAAGTTCCCGGTAACCACTGGAAGGGATACTAAATTTTTGCATCGGCACGGGATCGAAGGAAATCTGGGATACCGTATATTTTACCTTTAAATTACCTACGGATGATTCGTACTCAAGTGGTAGCCCGGGTAAGGTTTTAAACTGATAATCATATTCCTTATTCTCGGTAACCAGTTCCTGGGTATAGAATACGCTAAAACTACTTCCATCCTTCAATTTAGCTGTTGCCTTCTGACAATTATAACCGGCTATTTTCTTTGTTTCCTTCTGGGGAACGAAGACGATTCCTTCGTACTTCTTATTCAGATCCGACCAGTCTTCTGCATTCATATGAATCAGTAATTTCTGATTCCCATATTCTTTGAGGACAACACCTGAATTATTACGCGTATCAAATAATGTAGTGGTCGTTCCTAAAGGAGTAGTCATCTCCATACGGCTTTGCGATCCTTTTAAATACAGTACAGAGGTAACGCCGTCAAACATATCCGCCAATTGCGGCTCCTTGCTTCCGGTTTGTACCAGTAACTCATAAGTGATTTTACCCTCGGACAGAATTTTCTGGCACCAGCCCTCAAGGCTTGCCAAAAGTAGTCCGGCTATTATAACACAGCAATTAATGATATGATGGCTATTATTTCTCGTCATTCCCGTAAAGATAGGAAAATACGGAAGATGGTTGTATTGCTCTATAAAAAGACAAATATGTTAAAAACAGACTCCGGTGCAGAAAACAAAATGAACCGGACATGGGGCCTGTCGCTATCGCTTTTTGTTCTTTTCCTGCTGCATCTTTTTCTGGGCTTCCTGGATTTGCTCAAGTCGCTCCTGCCACTTACTCTTCACTTTCGGTTTCTTTTTATTGAGCTCCAACTGAGCCAATATTTTATCGTGATCAATAATGTAATTCTGGATAACGTATTGCAACCCGAGTGTGATCACGTTCGACACCGTATAATACCAGGTGAGCGCCGACGGCAGGCTGTTGAATATACCGATGAGCATGATCGGGAAAAAATAGGGCATATACTTCATCATCGGATTATCCATATTAGGCGTTTGCGACATACTGTACACCGAAATCAACAGGCTGGTGACAGCGGCAAGAATCGTAAACAAACTGATATGATTACCATAGAACGGTATATTAAACCCAAATGTGAAAATCGAATCATACGATGAAAGATCGGTGGCCCATAAAAACGACTGTCCCCTTAGTTCGAGCGCCGCATTAAAATAGCTATACAAAGAAAAGAAGATGGGTATCTGCAACAAGGCTGGGATACAACCTCCAAGGGGGTTAACTCCGGCACTCCTGTACACCTTCATCTGCTCCATGGCATAGGCCTGCTGATCGTCTTTCATTTTGGCTTTTAATATATCCAGTTCCGGACGCAGAGCCTTCATCTTTGCACCGCTCAGGTAGCTGGTGTACACCAGCGGAGAGGTTAATAACCGGATAAAAATAGTGAGCAGGGCAATCACCAAACCATAGTTTCCCACCATCCGGCTCAGTAGATCGAAAATCGGCATGATCAACCATTTGTTGATGTACTTCACAAAAGCATAAATACCCTGACCGAGGTTAATAACATTTTGCAGACCCAAATTGTAGTTCTTCAGGATTTTATAGTCATTGGGGCCATAATACAACTGCAATGGCACCGTGGCTTTATCCCCTGCCGGAAGCGACAGTTTAAAATTAACGGTGGCATCGGTGATCACCCCGGTCGAATCGTGACTTTCCGTACACTGGATTTTACCCGAGCTGAAATTATTTTTTGCAATAAGCGTTGTATTAAAAAATTTCTGCTTCACACTCAGCCATTGCACGGGCTTCTCAAATTGCTTCTCGGATTTACGACCCAGGGTAAAATAATCGAACTCATTATCGGTCCAGAAACCGATCTGCGTTTCTCTTTTTTCGGTGGTAATATCCTTCTCGTGCTGCTTTACTTCATTCTGCCATATCAGGTTAATGCTATTTTGTGTCAGCAGATTGTTCACATCCTCTACCTCGATGGTCCAGTCAACCATGTACTGGTCCTTTGGAAGTGAGAAACGGTGAACAATCCCCCTGCCCGAAGAATCCTTTAAGGTATAGGTTACCGTTTGGCTTCCATCCTCATTCGACGAAACGGCACCGCCCTCAAAAAAGAGGTCACTGGTTTGTATAATACGATTGGCTTCGGTATTAATCGGGTAGCTCAGTTTATCAAATCCTTCCTGCACCAGTTTGACACCCTGACTATCTATGGAGTTATAGCGCTTTAGCTGAACCAATTTGGGTTGTGCTCCTTTATTGGTGAAGACGATTTTCAGTAGATCATTTTCCAGAATGACTTCCTGTTCCGTTCCGCTCACTGCCGAAACAAATTGGCCGGCAGCAGTTTTCCTTGCCTGAGTCTCAATCTGAACAGAATCCGCGCGTTCCTGAATAATGTCAACTTTAGGCCGAATACCGGCTATAGAGTCCTGAATTTGCTTATTTTGTTTTTCTACTTCAAGTTGCCCTACCCGGGTGAAGTAGAAAAACCCAAGGAACATTAAAGCCAGCATCACAAAACCCAAAATCGCATTCTTGTCAAACTGCATATTATCTTAAAATTTGAGTGGGCAAAGGTAACATCTTTGACTAAACTTTAGGGCGTTAAATCAAATTGTTTCACCAAAAGACAGCGGGCAGCAGTTAAATCATTTCACCTTGGAGAGACGGTTTTTTATTGGCATTCTTTTCTTCCGCATATTCCTTTGCCGCCCTCACAAAATCAACAAACAAAGGATGTGGATTTTCCACAGTACTCTTTAATTCCGGATGGTATTGCACCCCGATAAAAAAGGGATGACCTGGTAGTTCAACAATTTCCACGAGCCCGCTTTCGGGGTTCTTTCCGCTGGCTATCATGCCTTTATCTTCAAAAGCCGACAGATAAGTATCGTTAAATTCGTACCGGTGGCGATGTCTTTCGCTTATGGTTGAGACGCCTCCATAAATCTCCCTTGCCCTGCTTCCTTCTTTCAGCGTGCAAGGATAAGCGCCCAACCTCATGGTACCCCCCTTATTGGTCACCTTCTTTTGCTCTTCCATCAGGTCAATAACAGCGTTGGAAGTGTTGGCATTCATTTCCGTGGAATGAGCGTCCTTCAAATGAAGGACATTCCTTGCGAATTCTATAACTGCCA
>JACFNM010000152.1:8478-9532 GCA_019454915.1 Chitinophagaceae bacterium | reverse complement strand
TATCTGTTCAAATTCCATGCTATTGCCCAGCTTTCTGAGGCGGCGATTACCCGCTTCATTAAAGCGGCTGCTGATCCCCATCAGCTGATATTTTTTTAGTTGGTGAAATGAGGGATAGGTGGGGATTGATTGCGGCTGGTCGAAAACATATCTTCGTTGAACTAACCGCAAGGGGCTGGTAATATACACGTTGATGACGCCAAAGGAATATTCACCCCTTTGCAGCGGGCGCAATGAATAAGAAATCACGGATTCCTCATTAGCCTTTATTACGGTAAATCTTTCCCAGTTTCTATACTGAAACTGTACCGGTAACTCATCAATTAATTTTACGGAAACGGGAAAAGTATAATGATTCCGGATGGTGATTTCTATTTTATTATCATCGCCGTTGCTAAAGCGATCCGGGACAATTCTTTCCGCTTCTATGCCACGCAGCTCGATGTACAATAGCCATGCATCCAGCGTGACCATGATACCCAATAGCAGGAGAAAAAGGCGGGCAGCGTTAAACAATACAGGTATGAAAAAGGATAGCACGAAAACCAATACGACCGTTGTTAATAACAGGTAGGTACGCCTGGTGAGCCAAAAAGAAAGATAGATATGGATCAGTTTCTTCATGGATTAACGCGGAATTTCCAGTGACTGGATTATTTCTTTAATGACATCATCTTCGGTGGAGCCTTCCATTTCTTTTTCCGGGGTAAGGATGATGCGGTGTCTCAAAACCGGTGCAGCCATTTCGAGTATGTCTTCCGGCGTAACGAAATCCCTTCCCTGTAAGGCGGCGGTTGCTTTTGCCGAAACCATTATCGCAAGAGATGCCCTCGGAGATGCGCCGAGGTAAATGGATTTATGCGACCGGGTAGAAGTCACGAGCCGGGCTATAAATTGTAACAATTTTTCTTCTATCACAACCTGCCTCACCTGATTTCTGAGTGTATTGATCTGGTTTGCTGACAATATCGCATCCAACTGCGAAGCGATCTCCTCTCCCGATTTCTGAAGAAATCTCTGTAAGATGCCAAGCTCTTCCTCTTCCGTGGGGTAG
>JACFNM010000152.1:3195-8468 GCA_019454915.1 Chitinophagaceae bacterium | reverse complement strand
GTAGGGAACCACTATCTTGAACAGAAAGCGGTCTAATTGAGCCTCAGGCAACCGGTAAGTGCCTTCATGCTCCACAGGATTCTGCGTAGCCAGCACCATAAAGGGTCTTTCTAATATATGAGAATAGCCGTCAACGGTAACCTGCTTTTCTTCCATCACTTCAAAGAGTGCAGCCTGTGTTTTTGCGGGCGCCCGGTTGATTTCATCCACCAGGATAATATTTCCAAAAATCGGCCCGCGCTTAAATTGAAAACTGCCCTCTTTCGGGTTAAATATGGAAGTACCCAGCACGTCCGATGGCATGAGGTCGGGCGTAAACTGGATTCGTGAAAAATTAAGAGAGATACATTTGGCTACCAGGCGGGCGGTAAGGGTCTTTGCAACACCCGGTACCCCTTCAATCAACACATGGCCGTCTGCAAGCAGGGCGGTAATTATCAGTTTTACCATTCCCTGTTGGCCGATAATAACCTTTCCTATCTCCCGGCTCATTTTCAATACGGTGTCGTGTAATTCCGATAGGTCGGTACGTTGTTCAAATAGATTGTCTTCCATTTTATACTGTTTTATAGAATTGATTCAATAGATCGTAAAATTCAATTACCTGTCGATCGTGTATCTGCGGCGCTTGTTGGATAAATCCGATGTATTCGGTTATAGCCCGAATTGTTTTGGGCGGACAACCTGATTTCTGCGAAAGACGATTCACAAAGTTCTCATCCATCACGCCGCTCTGCATTTGAAACCGCCGGTAAACAAATTCTCCAAAATGCGCGCTCATTTTCTGACAAAGATTTTTATTATCGCCTTTCTGAAAATACAATTGACCGATGGTTTTCACAAATTCCAGCGAATCATTTACCGGTGGCGCTATTTCAGGCTGGTATCGCTGATTTCTTTTCATGCCCAGTAAAACGTAGATGGCCAGCGCTATAATAGCCGTTAACAAGGCAGCCCGGAAAGCAGGTTGTTCCAGCAATACCCGAAGAGGAGAGGGGGCAGACTGCTTATTTATGCCCGGATTATGCAAATAGTATTCATCCCACACGATACTGGTTGCATCTTTATCCATTAAGGAAAATACCTGGTTATAGTATTTTATATTGTCCTGGTATAGCAGGAAGTAATTACTGAATGCTAAGGGGGCAGTATGAATGAAAAAACTACCTTCTCCTGCTCTCAACCGTATAAAGGATGCTTTATCATCGCCCGTAGTGCCCAGCATATAGGTCATGGAAGTGTCCAGGCTGTTAAACCAGGAATTGAATTTTCTGCCGGGATAGGTGAATTGATGAGGAGCGGCAGAAAACGGGGGTTGGCTAAGCGTTGCAGTAAGTGTATCAAAAGCCGTGAAATTATCCATTCCCGGAAATCCCGGATCGCTATAAGTAATGTCTACGTGAAAAAATTTGAATGCGGCGTTACTCAGGTCATAGGCTGAAATGAAAACATCGTTTCCGTTACTGACATAATGAAAGAGTTCCGTAAGTTCGGCATTGCTGGCATTAAATTCCCGGCAAATGATTACCATAATTTGCCTCCCCCTATCCTGATCAGAAGGATGGTTTTCCCAAAATCCGGGCGCCGTTTTATTGATCAGCAGTTTTGCGTGCGGAAACAACTGAGGCAGACTTTCAAAGGCAACAAAAGTACCGTAAGGAATCTTATCTTTCCTGTCCAGCGTTACGCGATGATCGAATTTATTCTTCTTCGTCCCCGATAGAAATCCGAAGAATAAGAGTAACACCAGAAATCCGATAATATAGGGTATTGCTTTTTTCAAATGAAAATTCTTGCCTTTTTATAAAACGAAAAAAAATCCTGCTGTATGCTGTTGTATTGTTCGGAGCTTACCGGCAATTCGCCATACCATTCATAAATACGGGTTAATTGGGAGAACTCCCGATAATACGGTCTTTCATATAACTGTTCCAGGTATACGGCATTAGAAAAGCTTGGCGCATATTGAATCATATCATTTTCAGCAAGTTCTTTCAATAACCGCAGGTAACTGAATCTTATGGCCGCCCGGTAATCGCCCGCTGTTTCAGCTTGCTTAGTCAGTGCATCCAAATCCAATGAAAAGATATCTTCCGGTTCGCCATTTCCTGAAACATCCTTTTTGGTCGCCGGGTTCCGGGAAGTAAACAAACCGATCCTTTTCTGAAATAAATACCAGATGATGGTAAGCGGTGCAATAATGATCAATAAAAACCAAATCGCCTTTTGGAAAGATGAGGATGCGAGCAGGGATAGAATAACAAGCAATACCTTATCCATGAAGGTCAGTTCATTGTCGGGCTTTTCAGGCTTGCGGGTGGACCCGGTAACATACCAGAATGCTTTATCTTTTTTCATGGTAGCCGTCAGGGAGTCGGAGACTTCTCTCAGGTCTATACTGCTTGAATCGGTTAATGACCCCGGATCATCTTTAATGGAAAAATAGAGGGTGTCGGATGCTTCATCATCCTCATCTCCCACAAATGGAGGTGAAATCAGGCTGTCGTCTATGATGATATTTTCACTTTCTTCTTCCCAATCCGTCAAAGTACTGTCTGCCTGCTCCTGTGCATAGCCGGCAACAAGATGAAAAATAAAAAACAAACCGGTTAGAAGAATGCGGACAGATGAAAAGGATATGGTCACAGGAATGGAGTTTTACGGTTAGCTGAGCTTCGTTGACCCTGTTGAATGGGAAAGATAACATAATACCATATAATATAGGCAGCCGATAATAGAAGGATAGAACCGCTCAACCACCAGGGCATGGTATCATACCTTGTGATAAATCCTTCAAAGAAAGCGGCCACCGCGAATACAGGAATAAGACTTACGAGGATAGTTACGCCGTCTTTTGCTCCTGAAATAAAGGCATGGAGTCGTTTTCCGGTACCCGGGAACAGCCAGCTTTTACCTAATATGATGCCGGCGGCTCCGGCTATCACAATGGCTGATATTTCCAGCGTACCGTGAATAAAAACGGTTAATACGGATTGGAGACCCAGCCCCTTTGAGAAAAAAAGCTGTTCGAAAGCGCCTAAGCGGATGCCTTCTGAAAGCAGCGAAATAACCAGCGGTATGCAAAGCAGGAGCCCTTTGGCAAAATAGCCAAAGGCCACGAAGATGTTATTGATCATGATGCCGAGCCACATGAGGAGCGGTCCTCCTTCGGCGTAAACACCGAAAGGTTTTCCGTTTTCGATATTCTCTTCCGTCATGTTGACGTACTGATTACCGAGCATCTCCCGTATAAAACTTTCATCGTATTTGGCGGAATAAAACCCGGTAATGAAAAAGGTAATAAAAAACAAACCACAAAATAACAATACTCCGTGGTGTTTACGAACCGTGAGGGGAACGGTCCATTTCCAGAATTCTTTGATGCGGCTGCGATCCTCCATCCTGTTCTGGTAGATACCAATATACGCTTTGGATGCTTTGGCATTGAGGAAACGGGTAATGTTACTTTTGGGGTAAAATGTTTTAGCATAAGATAAATCGTCCACAAGCTGAATGAAATCCATAGCCATCTCATCCGCGTCCTGTTCAGTCTCCGTTTGATTCTTTTGCCACCGGTCCTTATTCTTCTTTATAAAAAGTGCTTCCCGCAAAGACAATTAAATTTGCTTCAATTTAGTTAAATACCTAATATCGTTAAAGAACAGTCTCAAATTAATATTATTGCATTAGATATGGGTAAGATTTTTATCCCTACAAATTTTAATATAGACCTGGAATTTGAAACCGCAGCCTTCCACACCCGCCTCGGAGCATGGATAATAGATTTTATCATACAGGTTTCCTATATCAGCCTTGCCTTCAAATTGTTCAATTCCATAGCCGGGAATTTTACAGATTCAATTAACGACTACGACCTATGGTCTGTTCAGCTCCTGATTCTACTACCTGTGTTTACCTATCATTTCTTTTCAGAACTATTCTGGAACGGGCAAAGTGTCGGAAAAAGAATCTTAGGTTTGCGGGTTGTCAATGACCACGGTGGACGGGCTACCCCCGCTCAATACATGATTCGCTGGCTGCTTCGTTCATCGGATTTAACGATTCCTATTATAGTTATTGCTATCCTGTTCGGCGCTTATGATATGCTGAAGGCCTTGCTGATTACCAGTATGATGCTTATAGCAGACCTCCTCCTGGTGGTATTCCAAAAACAGTCGAAAAGGCTGGGAGATCTTGCAGCGGGAACCTTACTGATAAAATCCAATCCTAAAGGGAGCCTCTCTGATACCATCTTTATGGAGGTCAGGCAGGATTACGTGCCCGTCTATAGCCAGGTTTTACGACTAAGCGACCGGGACGTCAACATCATTAAAACCATATTGGATTCCTGGCGAAGTACCGGACAAATACAGGTGATAGAAAATGTATCGTCCCGGATTAAGAAAGCGTTGTCTATTGACACGGATATGCCGGATGACGCTTTTTTGGAAACCCTGCTTAAAGATTACAATTATCTGGCTACGAGAGAGTAATTTAACTCTCTTATCACTCCCTCTTGTGGATTAAATATTACTCCCGGGAAGCACGATGATTAACTGTGTTGTTGTCGCACCGGAGTCTTCATTCCAAGTTATTGCGGGTAGCCATGAGACCCCGGTGTTAAATTTCCTTGTTCTCCGAGTGTCGCTCTTCGCACGACTGCATGTTTGCGAAGATACTGCGAGAACAGAATAATCCTGGACCGTCAGCACCTCCGCCTCTTAGTAGTCAATTATGGTATCACTGTCTTCATCCACGCCCGCCCGTATTTTTATCACTTATCGTTACCATCACATTGCCTAAGTCATTGGTAAATGATAGGCATGTCAATGGATCACAAAGTAGGAATAAAGAAAATCTTTTGGAGGAAAAGTATCGATGGCATACGGAGAAACATTAAGGGGGATCGTGAAACCAATAATATGTTTCTTTTGGCTTAACACAAAAGAAGCAAAAGGCGAAGGCTAACCAAAGGCAAAGGCTAAGCCAATCCTTCTTCAATTTGTGTGCAAGATTGGCTTAGCCGGTAATTCCGGGATTTGAATTGTTTATTTTTGAAACGTTTGAAAAAGATGAATTACGAAAGAACGGTTTTTCTAAAGACAAGCTGTCGCACCGGGGTCTTCATCCAAAGCTATTGCGGGTAGCCATGAGACCCAGGTATTCAATTTGCCGCCCGGAGAGATGGTGATGAACGGAGCGTCGCAACCGGTGTTTAATAGTAGTACTCCTGCCCGTACCCCAAAAAAAATAAGCATATCAACCCCGATCGT
>JACFNM010000152.1:0-3185 GCA_019454915.1 Chitinophagaceae bacterium | reverse complement strand
TATAATCTTACAATCCGTCTGAACCATCTGCATCCTAAGCCGCTCATACTGGCACAAAAAAGCCGGCATTTCAATAGCTGAAAATACCAGCTCCTTAACTTAGTTATGAAACGCTTTATCCTAAATAAGCCTTCAGGGAACTGCTATACCGCGCTTTTTGCAGGCGTTTAATAGCCCTTTCCTTGATTTGGCGGATTCTTTCCTTCGTGAGGTCGTATTTCTGACCGATTTGCTCAATGGTGACGCCGTTTTCGCCGTCCAACCCGAAATAAGCATTCACAATTTCTGCTTCACGGGGACTGAGAGATTTTAATACCCGCCGGATTTCGTTCCGCAAAGAATCTTTCATTACGTCGTCATCGGTTTCTGCTCCGCCTTCCAGTAAATCACCCATCGCTACGTCTTCAGCTTCGTGCACCGGTGCATCTAATGAAGTGTGGCGGGTATTGCTTTGGAAAATATTATTGATTTCTGTTTCACTCATTTCCAGCAACTCCGCTAATTCTTCGGTACTCGGTTCGCGTTCGTGCTCTTGCTCAAAAGCCATATAGGCTTTATTGGCTTTGTTATAGGTTCCGATTTTGTTTTGCGGTAAACGTACCAATCTTCCCTGCTCGGCTAAAGCTTGTAAAATAGACTGACGAATCCACCATACAGCATAGGAAATGAATTTAAAACCCTTGGTTTCATCAAATCTTTGTGCAGCCTTAATCAATCCCAGGTTACCTTCGTTAATCAAATCACTGAGTGAAAGTCCCTGGTGCTGATACTGCTTAGCCACAGAAACAACGAATCTCAGGTTAGCCTGCACTAACTTATCCAGCGCTCTCTGGTCGCCCATTTTTATACGTTGCGCCAGAATGGTCTCTTCTTCTGGCGTAATCATGGATATTTTCGAGATTTCCTGCAGGTACTTCTCAACCGCCTGGGAATCACGATTGGTAATTTGGGTAGCTATTTTTAACTGTCTCATGTTCTAAGTTTAATATAAGATTAACCGTACATACGTTTGTACGTTCGAAACGAATTCATTCGAAAAAAAACGAACCGTCTGATGGGAGACAGGTTTACGGGCGGAAGCGTTGCAATCAGGAGTGCAAACAGTATGTTATTAATTTCCCGAATTCTGTGTGCCTGAGACGATTTGCAAAGTTAATATGCATTTCCTTTTTCTCATAACAGTTTAAGAGAAATCAATGGAGAAAAGCTGAAATTGGGAGATTATTAACTTTTTTTAGGGAATGCAAACGTTTGCATAGGGTTTGGCATCCTGTAGTGTCTTGGTCGCGTCCGCGTTTTTCAGCTTAGCGGAAAGTAGTGATGAATTGTTTTTGACGGCGGGGAACCGGTAAGATAACGCCAGAATATTAAGGATATTATGTGCCTTATGGTGTTTTTACGGGTTGAAACACATCGTTACCGATTTAGGTTCTGTTTGTTTCACCGTATCTTTGGAAAAATAAACGGATTATGGCATTTCCAAGAATAAACCCCACACAAACCGCGGCATGGGCAGCCCTGCGCGAGCACTACCAAACGATGAAGGATAAGCAAATGAAAGACCTTTTTGCTGATAATCCGGGTCGTTTCGGGCAGTTTTCGCTAAGTTTTGAAGATATTTTTTTCGATTTTTCCAAGAATATAGCGGATGAGAAGACATTTTCCCTGTTGCTGGGCCTGGCCAAAGAATGTAAGTTGGCAGAGGCGATAGAGGCGATGTTTAGCGGTGAAAAAATCAACCAGACGGAAGACCGGTCTGTTCTTCATACCGCACTGAGAAATTTTTCGGGAAAACCTGTGTTATCGGATGGAAAAGACGTGATGCCGGAGGTGCAGCGGGTGTTGTTGCAGATGAAGCATTTTGCAGGCCGGATTCACAGCGGCGACTGGCGGGGATATACGGGTAAGAAGATAAAATACATCGTTAATATTGGTATCGGTGGAAGTGACCTGGGGCCCGTGATGGCCACCGAAGCCCTGAAGCCCTATTGGGTGGAAGGTATGCAGGTGTATTATGTATCTAATGTGGACGGAACCCATATTGCGGAAACGCTGAAGAAAGTAACCCCGGAGGAAACGTTGTTTCTGATAGCGTCTAAAACGTTTACTACCCAGGAAACCATGACCAATGCTCACACGGCGAGAAATTGGTTTTTGGATACTGCGAAGGATGAAAAGGCGGTTGCCAGCCACTTTGCGGCGCTTTCTACCAATGAAAAGGAAGTGGTTGCCTTCGGGATAGACAAAGCCAATATGTTTGAATTCTGGGACTGGGTCGGCGGACGTTACAGCCTCTGGAGCGCCATCGGGTTGTCTATTGTGCTGACGATAGGCTATGATCATTTTGAGGAACTGCTAAAGGGGGCGCATTCGGTGGATAATCATTTCCGGCGGACGCCATTTGAAAAGAATATCCCTGTAATGATGGCGCTGATAGGTTTGTGGTACACAAATTTTTTTGGTTCACAAACCGAAGCCATACTTCCCTATGACCAGTATATGCATCGCTTTTCGGCGTACTTTCAACAAGGCAATATGGAGAGTAACGGGAAACACGTTGACCGGAATGGTAAAGACACAACCTATGCGACCGGCCCAGTGATATGGGGCGAGCCCGGCACCAACGGGCAACACGCGTTCTACCAGTTGATCCACCAGGGGACGGTGTTGATCCCCTGTGATTTTATTGCGCCGGCTATCAGCCACAACCCGATTGGGGACCACCATCAAAAACTATTGTCCAACTTTTTCGCCCAAACCGAGGCGCTCATGAACGGGAAGGCAAAAGAGATGGTGGAGCAGGAGATGGGTAAACTGTCGCCGGCAGAACGAGACAAGCTTGCACCGTTTAAAGTTTTTACGGGTAATAAGCCAACCAATTCTTTTCTCGTTAAAAAAATTACTCCTTATACGCTCGGACAACTGATAGCGTTGTACGAACATAAAATATTCGTGCAGGGCGTAATCTGGAATATCTTTAGTTTTGATCAGTGGGGAGTGGAACTGGGGAAGCAATTGGCGAATACGATATTGCCGGAATTGCAGCACGATGATACAGTTAGCGGACACGATGCTTCTACTAACGGATTGATTAACCGTTATAAGGAGATGCGAAAGGCTTAGATAACTTTTTGAATAGGCTGAATATAAAAATACCCCGTCTCATTCGGGGTATTTTAGATATT
>JACFNM010000707.1 GCA_019454915.1 Chitinophagaceae bacterium | reverse complement strand
AGTTCCTCCACCCATGTTCCATCCGTTCAGTACACCTTCGGCGCGTAAAAAGTAGGACTCTGCCGCATACATCACGTTGAATGGCGATGTAAAAGCAATATCGGGTCTATAATACGGTCCAAGATCCGACAGCCAGTCGTAGCGGTTATATCCTACGGTTTGTTCTCCGGGTACTAACCCCGCTCTGCCACCACGGAAGACACCGTCTGCCACTGTAGGCGAAAAATACTTCGGCATACGCGGATCATTATATCCTTTAAACAGGCTTTCAAAGTTGGCACTCATTCTAAATTCATTCCAGGCAGAGATATAAGCCAGATAATTTCTATGGGATGCTCCGGCTTCCATAAAAGCATCGTCACCGGGATCTTCCATAACACCGCCTGCTACTGCAGCTTCTGCTTCTGTCTTAGCTTTTGCCGGATCTACAAAAGAAATCCGCATTGCCATCCTTAATCTTAGTGAATTGGCAAACTTCAGCCATTTGGCATTATCCCCCTGGTATATATAATCGTTTGTACTACCAAATGAGGGCACTGACAGGTTACTTTGCAAGGTTGAAATAGCCTGTGAGAGTTCATTAAACAGCGCATTATAAATATCCTGTTGCGAATCATAAGGGATTCCTTCTCCAGGCACGAAATTACCCATCTGTGACCAGGGCAACGGACCAAAATAATCCGTATACCGATGGAATATCATAACCCTCCATATTCTTGCGATCGCATTCATAGTTGGCTGATCTTCAGTTTGACTGATAATGGTCCTCAAGGGAGACATTACATTTACAAAAAGGCCATTCCAGGTACTTGCCCACCATTGCTGATTCATCACATAACGATGGGAGGCAAATGCAACCTGTGTACAGGAATAATACTGGCTATACATACCCGCTGCCAGGTTTTGTCCGGTTTGATAAGCCAATGTCAAACCATTATATACTACTGTAGGAAAAAACGCCTTGATATCTGTTGCAGACAGGGAGGTAAGGCCGGAGGGGCTTGTATTCCTCTCCTCAAAATTTTTGGTACACCCTGCCCAGCCGATGCCTAAAGAAAAAACCAGCCCGAATGCAATAAGACGTATTAATTTATTATCACTTTTCATGAGTAATTTTTTTTGTTTAATAATTTGTACCGAATACTTAGAACGTCAACTTCAGATTAACCCCTATAT
>JACFNM010000151.1 GCA_019454915.1 Chitinophagaceae bacterium | reverse complement strand
CTAACTTTCCTGAAAGTAATTTTCACATTCTTCGCATCGCTATTGGACAAGCCATCTTCATGCATATCTTCAATGGACAACCTAAACGGCAGGTTGATCAGAAATCTAACCGCATCCACTGCATCCTGTGCTTCTTTTTCGTCGGCAGAAATACGCGTGTGGGTTGTTTTATAGCTCTTGGGGTTTAAGATATAAGCAAATTCCGGTGTAATCTCGTCTTCAAATTCACCTGCTTTTTCCGTATACTGAATACTCATATTCCGGTGGTCGTTTCCTCTCATTTGCGAATTGAAATACATAATCTGTTGTTCTTTTCGACCGTTTACTATAGTGGCTTCATTGTGTGCTGCCTTAGGAGCAAACTCTTTAAAATCCTCAATTTCATACGGATACTTCCAGGTGATACTCTCACCATCTACCCATATTAAATCCATAGGCTGGAGTCCGATCTGCATTAAACATTCCTTAGTGAAATACCCCATCGGCTGATTGTTTCTTAGTAATTGATACGTTTTCATAATTATAGATTTTTAACTGGCTTTTCAAAAACACCGGATATAATGACTAAGTGTTTACTGATGTGAAAGTACACACCAATACTTAGCCCGCATAACAAAATCGGCCAATGGCTCCTTTTCTTCGGTAAAAGGCAGGAAAATCACTTTAATCAGTTGGGAACTACTCTCTTAAATGCCAACAGCTGGAGAATCCACCCTATCAGCATAACCAGGAGCGCGCCTATGGCATTCAACCATAGAAAGCTCAATGAGATTATATTATGCTCATTTAGAATAAATAAGGCAATGACGAAGAGTTCACCTATCACAGCGCCCCAGAAAACGGCATGCCCCCCTACCCTGCGCATATAAAATGCAATTAGGAAAACGCCTAAGATTACGCCGTAAAACAGGGAACCCAGGATATTAACCGCTTCTATCAGGCTATTGCCCAAATTAGAAGCAAATTGCGCCACGATGATACAGAACACTCCCCATACTAAGGTGTACCATCTCGATACCCGGTAGTCTCCTGCTTCATCGAGGTTTTTATTGATATATTTTTTGTGGATGTCTACTATAGTACTCGACGCCAGCGAATTGAGCGCCGCTGCGATACTTCCCCAGGAGGCGATGAAAATCACGGCTATTAACAAACCAACCAGTCCTTTGGGCAGATAATCAAGAACAAAACGAAGAAAAACGTAGTTGGCGTCATTAGAATCACCGCCGACTTCCGGCTTTACTACTAATCCTTTAAAAGCAGAACGCAGGCTATCACGCTGCGCATTAATACCTGCCAGTTCTTTTCTATCCGAATCCGTAATATTTGCTGTTCCGTTTTTAGCAATAGATTGTATCAAATTCTTCTTTTGCAAATCCACCACCCGGTAGCTATCTTCAAGCTCTGCGAGGTCAGCAGCATACTTTGACTGGCTAACTTTCTCCACCTGCGTCTGATTGAAGAACAAGGGTGCATCATGAAACTGGTAAAACGCAAATATCAACACCCCCAACATGAGTATCAGAAATTGCATAGGCACTTTTACCAGTCCGTTCATCAGGAGCCCCATGCGGCTTTCTTTAATGGACTTTGCCGTAAGGTACCTGCCTACCTGGCTATGATCCGTTCCAAAATAAGAGAGCGCCAGGAAAAAGCCACCAATGATACCACTCCACAGATTATACTTATCATTCCAGTCAAATCCTTTTCCACCCTCAAAGCCCGTAGTAATCACATTGGTTTTTCCCATCACTCCGCCAATCTTTAGGGCATCATACAACCCCACTCCTTCAGGTAAATATTTTACGACCAGCCATCCGGCAATAAACATACTGGAGAATATAATAACAATTTGAAGTTGCTGGGTATAGGCTACTGACCTGGCGCCGCCCGTTACGGTGTAAATAATCAACAAGCCTCCCATGAAGATATTTGTCCAATATATATTCCAACCTAACAGAGAAGATAGAATAATGGCCGGCGCATAAATGCTTATGCCCGTAGACAGTCCACGCTGCAGCAGGAAGAGAAAGGACGTGAAGGTTCGGGTCTTAGCATCAAATCTTTTCTCCAGAAACTGATAGGCGGTATATAATTTAAAATTGTGGAAGATGGGTACAAAAGTTATACACAGCACCACCATGGCAAGCGGCAATCCAAAATAATACTGAACAAAACGCATCCCATCGGTATAGGCTTGTCCCGGCGCCGAAAGAAAGGTGATGGCGCTGGCCTGTGTACCCATGATACTAAACAGCACGATATACCAGGGCATCTCCCTGTTGCTGAGAAAATAGCCGTCCAGGTTGCGCGTGGTTCTGCTCTTGTACACACCATACAAAACGATAACAGCAAGCGTGCCAACCAGGACAATCCAGTCTGGATAACTCATGAAAAGAATTTGGTAAAAGAATTAAATAATAGAATCAGTATTACCAGTACGCCAATAACAAGGATATACCAGCCACTCCAGCTCTTAAAAACCGGCGGTCGTTCATTGGGTTTCTCCATAATCATGATTTAAAAGATAGCCGCAGCAAAGTGGCCACTATGATACCCATCAAAATACCGTAACCTACTTTTCTAAAAATCAGGGTTACGGCAACGCCTAATGCCACCCCAACAATTACGCCTATTGCCGCTTTTTTATTGATATCATTCTTTTTTTGCCGTGCCATCTGTTTTTAAAAAATTAGGATTAGCGACCAAATTAGCAAATAATCTGTATGCACCGCCAATTCCGGCAGGTAATTGCCGGAAGAAAGATAATCCGGTGTATATAAAACGTCCCTTCCCATAATTGCAGACTATCAGACTGCCATCCTGTAGCCCCTCTCCGGGATCCTTCATCGCAAAAACGTGCTTGTAGGATTTATCCGCCTTCCCCACAAAATAAAGCCCCCTCTCCTGGATCCAGTTGTCGAAGTCTTTTTCTTCTATCACATTCGGCCATTTCAAAATAAGATTATCGGCATCCAGCAGGTCAACTTTCGCGTTCTCATCCGTCACCCTTCCTCTTGATACCTCAAACGGGTAGGGCCCGATTTTGGAATTGAGGGTACCAATAAAATTACTGGTATTATATTGAATCACCAGATTACCGCCCTCTTTTATATAATTCATCAATACATCATAAACATTTTCCAGCCATTTGTTGACATTATAAGCGCGCACACCCACAACAATGGCATCAAAGCCTTTCAGATTTCCTCCACTGATTTCCGGGTATCCAAGAAAACTCACTTCATAACCCAACTCCTGAAGTGCCTCCGGTACCTTATCTCCCGCACCAACAATATATCCCACTTTCTTACCCACCGTTTTAATCTCTTCGTTAATGATTTTCACCTTACCGGGATAGAAATAAGTGATAGCAGGGATATGACCGTACTCGATCTTACGCATAGTATATTGCTGAGCAGTTGCCCTGTCACCGGACCTGAGGTCTGCATAAAAACCCAGTTCCGTTTCTTTAGTTCTTTCCAATAAAGTCGCGGGATTCAGCAGATAGCTAACCACTTCATTCTTCCGCAATGAAAGGGACTGGCCTGCTAAAACCGGGCTTTTTATCCATTCATTTTTCTGTTTCACATACTGGTAATAGTCCACACTGGCTTTCTGAACAGTGGAAGACAATCCTGTTACGCTCAGCTTTATATCTGCAGCGGGCTTTTGGTTAAGCCTGGTGAAAATAAACGTCGGCGATTCAGTCAGCGATAAAGCGGGAACAACGGGCATAGGTTGGTAAACTTCACCCTGCACCGGATCTGTATGTTTGTACCGGACCGGGGTAGAGAAATCAAACTGCTGACCAAGAATGTTCAGAGAAAATTTTACCGAATAGGCTGCGGGACTCTCGGGCAGCCCTATCAACTCCTGGTTGTCCACTACAAAATGCGCCCCATCCAATCCCTTTTCCAACCAGTAAGGCTGTGAAATAGCGGCATCAACAGGCACCAACAGTGATTTTGAAAACTGTACCGGGTTGTTCACCTCGAGCGATCCGGGAATTGAATATTCAAAAGGCGTGACAACTTTACCCGATATCGCTACTCCTCCCCTGTTGATAATTTGGATGTTTATGGATAAGGAATCGCCCGCTGCCACATAGGGTGCCCGTGTGGTTGCTTCAAAATATAGCCCCGAACAGGCAACAACAAGCTCTGCAATCTCTTTTAGTTTCCGGGATTGCCAATAATCATTCAAACCTTTGGTTTCCTGAAGCTGCTTGTACAGGTTAACGAGGGCGGGAGCTGATTTTTCAGGGTGTGCGGCCGAAAAAGACCCTATGATATCATTCACTTTGTTCTGTATGTTTAAGGGAGCAGGCGCCGCATTATTCCCTGTTCTCATCCAGGTTGTTTCCACGCCTTCCATCAAATCTTTGCGCGGACGCTCTCCGACAACCGGCACAAAATACTCCCAGGCTACTCCGCGCTGCGCGGCTACGCCAAAACCCTGGCTCTTATGCTGACTCCGGCTCTCAGCAGCAATCTCTCCATAGCTTTTTCCTAACAACGCATTATATCCACCCACTTCAATTTTAAACTGATCATCACTCTGGGTATTGTTCCCGCCAAAATTGAAGGTATTCCACAACAGCCTCTTTGCCTGCCAGGGTTTCACTCCCTTTCTAAATTGTTCGGGGAATCGATCAGGATCTGCTGCGGCAATAAAAGCTTCATGAGCTAACACCGCCGAAGCGGAATGATGGCCATGACCAGCACGACTATCCTCGGGAAAGCGCGTAATAATCACATCGGGACGGAACCTCCTGATCACCCATACCACGTCGCTCAGTACTATCTCTTTATCCCATTTCTGCAAAGCCTCAGCAGTACTCTTGCAAAATCCAAAATCATATCCACGTGTAAAAAATTGTTCTGTCCCGTCAATCCGCCTGGCAGCTAATAACTCCTGAGTCCTGATTAAGCCTAATTCTATTCCCTGTTCATCTCCTATCAGATTTTGTCCGCCATCGCCACGGGTAACACTCAGATAACCTGTTCTGTATAATTTTTCGTTCGCCAGATAAGCCAGAAGTCGTGTGTTTTCGTCGTCAGGATGAGCTGCAATATATAATACACTCCCCAATACATTTAACTTTTTCAAACGGAGTAAAATTTCAGCACTGTTGAGCGTTTTAGGTGTTTGGGCATAAGATAAAAAACAGGAAAAGAGAAAAAGTAAAGCAAAGAAAAATGATTTCATACCGTGCAACATTTAACCAAATAACGAGTAAAACCCTATCTGACTGTTATACAAGCAAAGTGTAAATTTAGTCATTACCCTGTAAACTACTCCGGCAGTCACTACATTTTATCGGCATCCCAACAAAAAAACTTCACATTGAAAGGCATGATTTCACCACGCTGTTGAAGCAAATAACATTCTTTATTCGTATCTTACTTTTTGTTTCCAAAACCTGATCGCTCTAATCAAATTGCCGCTAACTTTGAAAAACATGAACATACCGGACACGAATAATGCTTATTTTCAGCTTGCTTTCGAATTTATAAGCTACACCAATAATTCCGTTTTTTTAACCGGGAAAGCCGGAACCGGAAAGACTACTTTTCTCCATCACATTAGGAATAACTGCACAAAAAAAATGGCTGTCGTAGCGCCTACGGGAGTCGCGGCAATTAATGCGGGAGGCGCCACCCTTCACTCACTTTTTCAGCTACCCCTTGGTCCCTATCTTCCGTCCAGGCAGGGAATTCCTGTTGATGTTGAGGCTACCAACGAGCATAAGCTTTTCAGCCACTTAAGGATAAGCCGGCCAAAGAGGGAGCTATTTGAGGAACTGGAATTGCTGATCATTGATGAAGTAAGTATGCTGCGAGCAGATACCTTAGATGCGGTGGATACCATCTTACGACACTTCAGACGTCAACAACAAACACCGTTCGGAGGTGTGCAAGTACTGTTTATCGGTGATCTTTTCCAACTTCCACCGGTTGTGAATCAGGAAGAATGGGAAATATTACAACCGGTTTACAACAGCCCTTTCTTTTTCGAAGCGCTGGCGCTAAGAGATAATCCGCCCCTTTACCTGGAATTAAAAAAAATATACCGTCAAAATGAATTTGAATTCATCCATATCCTAAACAAAATCAGGAATAATATTGTCTCTACGGACGACCTGGATGCGCTTCACCGATATTACCGGCCGGATTTTAATCCGCCGAAAGATGAAAACTATATCACCCTCACCACGCATAATTATCGCGCAGATCAAATCAATAAAAGAGAATTAGACAACCTTCCCGGGAAGTCGTATACTTTCGACGGAGAGTTAACCGGTGAATTCAACGAGCGGTCTCTACCCGTTGAATTAAAGCTACGTCTGAAAGCCGGCGCCCAAATCATGTTCACCAGAAATGACAAAGGAGATTCCAGGAGATTCTATAATGGAAAAATAGGCGTCATCAGCCGCGTTGATCATAAACAAATCTTTGTGCGATTTCCGGATGAAGATGTAGAACTATTAATTGAAAAGGAAGTCTGGAAAAACATCCGATATAAGTTCAACAAAGAAAAAGAGCGCATCGAAGAAGAAGAGTTAGGATCTTTCACCCAATATCCTATCCGGCTCGCCTGGGCAATCACCATTCACAAAAGCCAGGGATTGACCTTTTCCAAAGCCATCATTGATGCCGGAGCATCTTTTGCACCGGGACAGGTTTATGTAGCGCTGAGCAGACTTACCTCACTATCAGGTTTGGTGCTATATTCTAAAATCCCTTCCTCCTCTATTCAAACTGACGAGCGGATACTCAAATTTACCGGGGGCGAGAAATCGGAGGGGGAATTGCGCGCGCAGTTGTTACAGGATGAGAAAGAATACATCATGCTATCCATAACCCGAGCATTCGAATTCTCCAGGCTCAACCGGCAAATTCATCTGTTTTACGAAACATACGAATCCCGCCAGATTCCGGATAAAACAGAAGCGATTCAATGGATCCAGTCTATCCTATTGCAGATGCAATCACTCATTGAAATCAGCGGCAAATTCCATAAACAATTGCATTTCCTTATCGCTGAATCGGAAGCCACCAATTTTGAAAAATTATCCGGGCGGGTAAAAGCAGCAGAAGACTACTTTAGTAAATCGCTCGGCAGGCTCATCAGTTCAACGGACGAGCATGTCAAAAAGATGAGGGTGAAAAAGCGGACAAAAAAATATCTCAAAGAACTGGACGAACTTAAAACAGATTTTTCAAGAAAAAACTCAGAGATAACACGCGCCGTCCTTCTTTCCGAGGGGTTAATGAAAGGAGTCGAACTCTCTCATCTATTATTGACAAATACCCAAAGCGCTATAAGACAATCTCAAACTGCACCGGAAGGGAATGCCGCGATGAAAAAGAACAACGCATCCGGCGACAGCCGGAAGACGGGCACAAGGGAGATCAGCCTGGAACTGTTCAAAGAGGGAAAAACGATTCAGGAAATAGCCGATATCAGAGCGTTCACCGTGGCCACTATCGAATCTCACCTTTCACATTTTATCCCTACGGGCGAAATCAAACTCACAGAACTCGTTTCACCGGAAAAAGTGCAGATTATTGAGAACACCATCAGGGAACTGGACAGCGGAACAGCCTCCTCGCCGGTTAAAGAAAAATTAGGAGACGCATTCTCTTATGGAGAAATAAAAGCAGTCATCACCTATTTACAGTATCAGAAAGAACTCTCAACGTCTTGATTTCTTCTTTTCTATCGCCTCTTTTCGGTTAAGGATGTCCTACTTTCTCAATCCGTCTCGCCCTGGATTTATTGAAAATATTTTGCCCCTTATTCTTTCCCTTTCTCAGCTCCTTTTGCTCCTTCGGCGGGAGTTGAATCACGGTACTGCATTCTTCACTGCAACAGCCATTGTACTTAACCGCGCATTCGCCGCACTGAATGAAAAGCAAATGACATCCTTCGTTTTTACAATTGGTATGCTGATCGCAGGGTTTACCACACTGATGGCAATGAGCAATTACCTCCCGTGATATCCGCTCACCCAGCCTGTCGTCGAATACGAAGTTTTTCCCGATAAATTCGTTGTCGAGTTGCTGTTCTTTAATTTCTTTCGCGTAGTTGATAATCCCGCCCTCCAGATGATACACGTTTTCGTAGCCGTGATGCAACATATAAGCGCTTGCCTTTTCACATCGGATACCGCCCGTGCAGTACATAATAATATTCTTATCCCGGTAAGGTTGCATCATTTCCACTGCCATGGGTAATTGTTCCCGGAAGGTATCGCTGGGCAGTTCAATGGCATTCTTAAAATGCCCCACTTCATACTCATAGTGGTTCCGCATATCAATAATGATGGTATCCGGATCGGCAATCATCTTATTCATTTTTGCTGCGTCCACGTACTTTCCTTTCCTGCTCATATCAAAATCCGGGTCATCAATACCATCTGCTACTATTTTATCTCTCACTTTTACCTTTAAAACCCAGAAGGATTTTCCATCGTCTTCCACCGCTATATTAAGCCTTAATCCTTTAAGACCATTATAAGAATCCAGATATCTCTTCAGTATATCCAGATAAGCTGTTGGAATGCTGATCTGGGCGTTGATACCCTCAGACGCCACATATATCCGGCCAAAGACCTTCAATGCGGCTAATGTCCGGTACAATTCGTCTCTGAACCGCTCCGGCTCATTGACCCTAAAATACCTGTAAAAGGAAATAGTTGTGCGCGGTTCTGTTTCCTGAAGCAATCGCTGCTTCAGTTCCTTTTGGGAAACCCGATTGTGTAATATTGCCATAAACCTGAAATTTTATGTTTCATTATTCAATGAAACGGATCGTTTGCATGACGAACAAAACTTCTTAAACCTTGCAAAGATAGGGAAATTGATTGCCCCAATATTTTTTTGATTGGGACAAAGATATCTGTGTCAAAAAACAGAAATGAAAGACCGTTCTATAGCAGTCGCCGCAGGAGGGCGCCGCTCAACGCGGAAAAAGCCGCTACTACGCCTCCTGTTAAAGCCGTTAATCCAATCAATAGCCAGGGCGCATCCGATTTTATAATTACTACAGCTATCTTATGAGCAAGCAGATGATTATTCTGTGAGCTAATCCAGAATGAAAGCCCGCCCCAAAGCAGAAAGATCGCAATAAAACCTGCCAGGAAAGCCATATATGGTTTCTGAATAATTATAAACGGCACTAAAAAAGCGGCTACGGCAATGGTCCACCAGGGCGTGTACAATCCCGCTAAAAAGCTAACCAGGGCAGTCAATACTATGGCGATAATAAATTTCATGCTTTAAATATATTTTTCTTCCGACTATATGTAAACTATCAGCGCGGTGTAAATTCCATTTTCCATGCGAAACGGTCCCCTTCCGTTATACCTCGCTTCATAAACCAGGCCTTATAATATTCTCCTGCGGCCCATTTATCCAAAAAAGAGTCATAGTAAGGGCTTCCGGGATTCCCGGATTGTCCTCCCGGATAAACAACATAGGCGTCCGTTTCCTTATTGAGTTCAACGACCATACGCCAACTGGGCCC
>JACFNM010000706.1 GCA_019454915.1 Chitinophagaceae bacterium | reverse complement strand
GGGAAAGGATGAATGGATATTCCGTATCCGTTTGGAACGAGGCGATCTTCCATGAGCCGGGTTGAAACAGGAGGGGGGATTCGTTCAGGGGAGACCAGCTCCACACAAATGATACCGCATTACCCGAACCATCCTCCACCATTACTGCCAGATAACGAAAACCAATCTTATCCAAGGGAGGCATGGACACTTGACAGGCCGGCCGCAACCGGATCAACCGTTCTCCTTCTCGTTGCCCATCCTCTTGGACAAATCCCAGGCCATAGTTTTCATGATAAAATCCAATGAGTGGATACATTCCGGATTGAAGTGGAAAATTCGCGGTGCCATCCTTATCGCTCCAGCAATCCTTTCCAGTCATTTGGATCCGCGTGGTTGACATCTCCACATCGTTAAGCCAAAAGCGAAAATCATTTCCATTCCAGCGGTTATAGGTTAGAGGTATTTGAAAAAGTAGAATACGGGGTACAGGATTGTTATTTTGATCCACGAAATGAAATTCAATCGTTTTTGGCTTATGCCATGTAAGATAGAGATCCCCATCCCCGGTAATCTCCTGCTTTGCGATCACATTCCGAAAGTTCGTTACAGAATCAATATATACAGGTTCAACAACCGGAGTTTGAAAGTAGGTCGTATCCGCAACACGCTTTTCAAACGTGGTCAGATAAAAATAGGATTCGCCAACTGGTACAACCTCAAAAGTATATTTACCCGCTCCACCTTCGGGACAACGAAAATTCATGGCACTGCGCGCGATCGAATTTGTATCCCGCTCGATGGTAAGTTCCGCGTATTCAACCGGTTTGCCTTCCTCATTCACAATAAACACGGTTTGGCGAGTGAGTTGAGGAAAACAAATCGTGGAATTTGGTGTTTCTTGCAAGGAAATAGCCACGGCACCTCCTTCCATTGGATTAATAGTACCGTCATTCGCCTGAATCCTCAGTGTCCCTTCCATAGAGTACGCCTTGCGGTAGGGGATGGTTAACACCCCAGTTTCATCCGAAATAGCTTCTGTCAAATAAGAATCCTGGTAAAGCATAAATTTCGTATTCCGGATCGGAAGACCATTCCGTTCGGTTACGGTACAGGAGAACACACCTGCCTCCGCTCTCTCCGTTTTTATTTTTACCACCGTTTCTTCACCCTCTTTGACTGAAAAAACGGGAGACAAA
>JACFNM010000705.1 GCA_019454915.1 Chitinophagaceae bacterium | reverse complement strand
GTAAGGCGCCGTACTGGAAAGAGCATTTGATTGATGAAGACTCCGGTGTAGGAATTAATATTGTGGCTAAAGACATCAATAATGATGGACGGCCTGATATTATCATCGCTAACAAGAACGGAATATTTTTCTTCGAGAACATGATGGGTAGGAAAGAATAAAATCGGTGGATGATTCTGTTTGAATAAAACTGGCCTGCGGCAATCAGCGCCCTCTGCGGAAGATACAATGAAGCAATTCAGTATTACAGAGAGTTTCCCTGAAAAGATGAAATAGTTGTCCACAAGACTTTTAGAATATGGAGAACTGTAAAAAAGCTTCGTGATAGCACAAGACGTGTTCAAAGTAAGGCAGACGACAAAATTTACAGCAAACCTGCCGGCAGGTAGGTGTACAGTAATCTTTTGTTCGAACTAACACCTGAGCTGCAAGGCCGAAGATTTTTAGATGCTGACCTGAGAAAATCTCCTCAAGCTATTCAATTTCAGAAATTAGCCTCTTTGGTTCCTCAATTATAGGGTAAATTGGAATGGTAAAGGAGGTCAAATTTGGCTGCTCTTCGTGTGTGGTATTGCTTTACTGATGGATAGATGCTGCCATTTGCTACCGACATGGAACGCTAATATGACAAATACGTATATGGATTTTTACGGGTGAAGCTATCAGGAATGCTATCAAAAAAACAATATTTCAGCCCACAGTCAAAAATCAATGGGTGTTTAACTGCCGTTTAAAAAAGTTCCATGCTTCGAGGTAAACATTGATATCACCGGGATAATCATGTCTTCCGCCAATAACTTTTAACAGGGTTACTTCGGGTTTTCCGGATTCTTTATAAGTATATCTTTCAATAGTTTTTCCATCATTAGGATCCGTGTCGGGATATATTGTTTTTATTGGTTCGCCTTTGTAACCGGCGATATCCGACCAATAGGCAAAAGTTTTTTCGGTAGAGAGAACTGTCCCGAGAGTCAGACTGCCCGCCTGCATCATTCCGCCTGCATAGGGATTTACAGGATCATCGGTTCCGTTCACAATCATTACCGGAACCGGTTTTCCGGAGGGAACACAATCCATGTTTGCGCTGTCCGGAAGATTGGCAATGATCGCGGTAATTGCCCTTATTTTGTGAGGAATAGTCATGCCAAGTTTATAGGCCATTTGTCCGCCTCCTGAAGT
>JACFNM010000704.1 GCA_019454915.1 Chitinophagaceae bacterium | reverse complement strand
CGGAAAGGCGGGAGAGCCCTTTGCCAATCATGCAAGAGATGTGCTGGCATTTAGCTTAGGATACTATACGGATATCACCAATAATGAGTACGACTATAAACCAATAGCGGGCGCCGCCAATGCACCGGCATTTAAAGTACATTTTGATGCACCGGATTATGATAAAACAGGCATAGTGCGTAATTCTGTTAATGGTAAAAACCTGTTTAACGGTAATATCAGCAACAGTACCTACGCGATTAGTAATATAGAATCCGGTGATGCCAGGGGAAGGGTTTACAGGTATGACCAGTTAAATCGTCTAACAGGGGCAGGGTTTAAGACTAATTTATTAACAACTTCCTCCGATAACTGGGGAACGGGCACTACCCTTTGGTCAAAACATTCCGAGTCATTTAAATATGATGCGAATGGAAATATTAGGCAAAAGACTTGTTTCGCAATCCCCCTCCCTCTGGGAGGAATGGATATGTTATCGTATAGATATAATGTTGACAACAACCTAAATCTGATTAATAATCGTCTGGATCATGTTCTCGATGCTGCTGCTGCAGGATTATTCCCTAATGATATAGACAACCAGTCTCCCGGTAACTATACCTACGACAAAACCGGTAATCTCATCGGTGATGTATCCGAAAGCATCAGCCGCATTAACTGGACAGCTTACGGCAAAATAGCCAATATCACAAAGAGCGGCAATACGATGCATTACGGATATGATGCCGCCGGCAACCGGATAACCAAAAAGCTGAGCGCCACCGAAGAGGATTATTATGTGCGTGATGCACAGGGAAATGTGCTGGGAATATATTCCTATGATAACGCTAACTTTACATGGACTGAACAACACATTTATGGCAGTAATCGTTTGGGCATGGTAACCCCGGGGCTTACAATACAAAGCAGCACACCATTGGCTAACGCTAATTACAACGCTACCGGAGATCCCATAACAAACGGTACTGAAGGCAAACGCGTTTATGAGCTTACCAATCACTTAGGCAACGTGATGGTAACGATAAGCGATAAAAAGACAGGTGTAGATGAAGACAGCGATACGGTGATTGACTACTATGAGGCGGAGGTGCTGACGGCCCAGGATTATTATGCCTTTGGTATGATGATGCCGGGAAGGACCTACGCTAATGCAGGGGCGAAGTATAAGTATGGGTTTAA
>JACFNM010000150.1 GCA_019454915.1 Chitinophagaceae bacterium | reverse complement strand
AGACTCACCATCGGGCAGGTGTTCAACTTCATCCGCTTCCCAAACCTGAAAGCTAAAATTATCAATTCCACCGTGCAAATGATTTTTCGAAGGCTTCCCCCATATATCATTGTTTGCCAGAGAATACCTGACGCCATTTAACATAAAACCTTCACCGCTCATTCTCCCGCTCACTCTTCCCACAATGGCTCCATGATATCTTTCATTAGAAGTCAGATAGGCTTCAATATGGTCATAACCCAGGATAACATCCAACCAGTTCCCTTCCTTGTCCGGAACCCACATAGACAGCCAGCGCGCGCCATAATTCGAGAGTTGGCCAATGCAGCCATTGGCATTACGCAGAGTGAATAGTTTCACCGAAGATCCTTTGATTCGGGTATTAAAATTTTCTTCTTTTAATAGATTCATTACTGATTTTTGATGTTAATCTAAAGGCGTTATTCTGGCAACCCAACCACCTCCCGGTGCCAGATCTAAATGAAGGACGTCTCCGGCGTTGATGACTGTGTTGATACGTTTATAATCAGATGCACTTTTATTTGCGTTTATCCCATCCTCAATAAGCTCCATACGATACCTTCCCGGCGCTAAGAAATCGGTAGGCAAAGTCAATAGCCGGGCGTTCTCATTGGTGATGGCGCCAATATGCCAATCGGATCCTGCTCTTCGCGCCAATACGGTGTACCGGGCAATCTTACCGGCAAGAAGCCTTGTTTCATCCCATGCCACAGGAATTTTAGCTAAGAAATCTGTACATTCTTTTTCCCGGTAATAATCACTTGGTGAGCCGGGCAGCATGGTCATGGGGCTGTTCAAAATTACAAACAAAGCCATCGCATGTGCACGTGTTCCCTGGCCCATGGGATAATCACCTATAGGGCGAAAATCCGATTTGGTGGAATTTCTCATTGTGCCGTCATGATGCGTCCATCCGTTGTACTCAAATTCAACCAACGCCTCGCGGGTGAGGACGTTAGGATATTTTCTTCTCAGCCCCGACGGTTTATAAGCGCCGTGAAAGTTTACGACCATTTTCTTTTCTGCAGCTTTAGCTGCCACGGCTTCGTAAAACCGTACCATCTCCTGGTCATCCCGGTTCATGAAGTCCATTTTGATTCCCTTGATTCCCCAGCGTTCGAATTGATCGAAAGCCTCATTCCACTGTGTTTTCAGGGTATGCCATATTACCCAGAGCATTACGTCCACACCCTTGCTTTTTGCATAAGATGTTACTTCTTCCATGTTTAATCCGGGAACGGTGTGCAATAAATCATCCTTAGGGCTCCAGCCATCATCAAAGAGAAAGTATCGAAAACCATTTTCCGCACAGAAATCAATAAAATATTTGGCTGTTTCTGTATTCACTCCGGATTTAAAATCAACTCCGTGAATATTGTATTTCCCCCACCAGTCGAACATGACCACGCCGGGCTTGATCCAGGATACATCTTTTAATTCAGCAGGCGATGCCAGCAGATAAACCATATTATTGTTGATCAACCCTTCCTCTCTATCGGCAACGCCGAAGATGCGCCAGGGATAAGTTCTTGTGCCTGCAACACGCGCGATATAATCTTCTGTTTCTTTAACTCTCTCCGTATTGTATGCGCTATTGGAATATGTATATGTTTTTGGAAAGGGTGGGTGAGTATCCGAAAGAGCGGCTGTACCATTTGACTTCAACCACATACCGGGATATCTGTAAAGATCAGATTCGGTAATCATGATAAATTTACCGCTGGTTTTCTCAATCAGAAACGGCAGATTATATATTTTGACGGTATCCAATTTATCTATTTGTCTGAACTCATAAGGCTCTTCGTAAGCAGAGCTGAAAGATTTTTCAGATTGGAATCTTGCCGAATCTCCGGGTTGCAATTCGATATTCAGGTTTTCTTTAAAGACTAGTAAACTATCTTTTGCATGAGTAGAAAAACGATAAGCCAATCCTTCATTGAACAGGCGAAAACTGATATCGGTTCCCGACTGAAATGAAATGGTCAGCTCGTTGTATTCGTTGGGATAAGCAGCGCTCTTTTCTCTGATGGTCGGGACGACTGTTTCCTTAACAGCGTTGCGTTTCATCTTGCGCACCTTATATGCCGGATATTTTTCTGCACCGGTTATCAAAGCAATGCCGCTAACCTTAAACAGTTCCTCAGTATCTTTAGTAAGCTTCAGTTGAATAGACTGTTTCGCTACTTCAATCTGAGCAGCTAATTTTCCATCCGGAGAAGTCAGGATATATTGCTGTGCATTTGTAATCAAACAGAAGAATAGAAGAGAAACTGAAATCAGCAATGGTTTTTTCATAAAAAATGTTTGAATCAATCAAGTATAACGTAGGTGTTCTTGTTGGCAATTCGACGATAAAACATCCTCATTTTTTCGCTAACCTAATCATCATCACTCCGTGCGGAGGAGCATTGGCGGTAAAACTGTGATTGGTTTTATTAAGGTCTTTCTGTCGCCATAGATCTCTTACTCTTCGCTTTCCGGTAATATCCAGTTCTTCCCAACTGACTGCAACCGGGGATTCTGATTTTTGCAAATTGAATAATCCAACAGCTAATGAACCATCCTCCATTTCTTTAGCGAGAATAAAATCTTTATCTGTTTTTCTGACGATTCTTGCCTGCTTTCCCAGCGGATCCTGATCGACTTCAATCACTTCACTATTGCACAATACGTTTAAGGTGAACTTATCTAACTTCGACATATCTCCGCTGAAAATAAGTGGCGCACTCATCAGGCTCCACATGCTCATATAGGAATATTGTTCATCAGGAGTAAGCGACGTATATACTCCTTCGCCCATTGTGTGTGCACTGCCCACCCATCCAATCAGGATATAATCCGGGTCATTCCAGCCACCGGGTCCACCATATTTCCAGTGTTCAGCATTTTTGAATCCGACATGATAAAATCCCGGCAGATCATCGCCGCGCTCAACACCGAGATCGCCGGTAGTACGCCAACTGTTACCAACTGTGGCGCCCCATTGCCATACACTGTCGAATCCGTATTGGCATAGATTCATTACGATATCCCTGGGTTGCTTTTGCAGTTCTTTCCACATAATCTGGTAAGGCAACATAAAATCTTTCCTTTTCCTTTCGCCGGCGTAACGCCCGTATGAACACCAATCATATTTCAGGAAATCAAACCCCCAGTTTGCTATTGTTTGAGCGTCCAAAGCCTCGTGCTGATAACTACCCGTATAGCCTGCGCAAGTGCTGGGGCCGGGGGAAGTATATATTCCGGCTTTTAATCCTTTGGAATGGATATATTTTGTCATGGCGCTCATATTGGGAAATCGTTTATTCGTCAGAATGGTTCCATCCGGCTTTCGTGTTTTTCCGCCAATAATCGGATCATCGGAATTTACTTTTACCGCCCAGCAATCGTCAATATTTACGTACTGGTATCCGTAATCAGCCATACCGGATTCGATCATCTGATCGGCCGCATCGCGCATGATGGGGTCACTCACCCTGTCGTAATGTATATACCAGCTATTCCATCCCATGGGCGGCGTCAACGCAAGCGTATTACCAATAACAAATTTTAAATCTCTCTTGTACTTACCTTTTTTATTTGCTGCGGTAAGATGGCAAATATATTCTCCTTCCTGTGGGATGCTTCCCGTGATGATCCCGGTATTGACGTCCAGCGTGATCCCGGCTGGCAAGTTAGTAGCCGAAAATAAAATGGGCCGCTCTCCTGTAGCCGGTATCCGGTAAGTGATGGGCGAGTTAGCTCTTGCCGCATACACTTTCGGTCCGTTGATTACCGGCGACAGGGGAGGCGCCGGCGTTAAAATATAAGATTCATAATTTACCTGTGAAATGCCGGATATAACGATAAAACAGGACATGGTTAACATCAACAGGGCTCTAATCAGGCGGGCAGTATCATTCAACATAGCTTCTTTCTTATTTGACTAATATACTCCAAAACTTTAAATCGTGCGTATCTATTTTGGATTTTAATACGCGCGCGTTTTGTTACCCGACGCGAACTGAGGGAATTATATTTGAATTGAAAGCAAAGATTAGACTGTAGTGTTATCTCGGAACCTGAAAAACTAACGGCTGTATCCGGTAGGCTTTAACGAGCTTACCGTCCTGATGAGCCGGCCGCCATTTAGGAGAGTTACGGATAATGCGAATTGCTTCTTCATCGAGGGAATATTCGATAGAACGTAATATTTTGAATTCGCCGGTGGTGCCGTTGGTATTCACTACGAACTGAATTACTAATCGCCCCGATTTTTCCAATTTTGATGCCCGGTTGGGGTATTGGATATTTTTTTGTATATACCTCATCCACTCATTATCTCCGCCTTTAAAGACAGCTTCCGATTCATCAAAATGTTGCTCTGTATCTTTTTTTTCTTCTCTTTCAGCTTCAATAGCTGCGCGATCCATTTGCAAAACCAACGTCCCCATATGGTACTTTTCTTTCTTCCACATGGTAAAAGAATCCGTGTAGTGGTACCACCAGTCATGTTTCTTCCCGTTTACCCAATAGCCCGTGGAATCCATTTGCCCCCGGTCATTGTAATAATTAAATTCACCATGGGGAATTTTTCGATTCTTATCCTTGTATGTTTCCTGTGTTATCATAGGGCCTTCATAATTATAATACCTGAATTGATATGCCGTATCGGAAAATTCTTCCAGATGAAGTAAATATCGGACCTCTTCCGGCCGGCAGCCTTTCCAATTCTCGTCAAAGACATAGAGACTTACTTTGCCCCTTCCTTTTTGAGCGTACAATTGAAAACCGGACAGGAGTAGCAGGAGAGAGAATAGTGCTTTCATTTTGATGGTTTAATTCAGGGCAATTTAAGGGAAATGTACAAATTGCAGGTAGAAGTTATCAAAAATCCGATCTTCTTATTTTAACCTTCTCTTCCCGGCCTTTGCCGTCTATAACTATTCCTTAAATTTCGCCACTTTTTACCAACGCGATACCGTTTTCTTTCATCGCCTTCAAAGCTTCTTCGGCATCCCCCGGTTTTGATTCTACGGCAGATATGGCGTCTGTTACGAGAAAGGTTTTAAAACCTGCCTGCCTGGCTGCGAGGGCAGTAGCTTTAACACAGTATTCTGTGGCGATACCACAGACATAGACTTCGTCTATGCCTTTCCTATGCAGTTGATGATTCACGTCAAGATTGGTGGCTTCAAAAGCATTATATCCATCGTCGCTGTTTCCGGTACCTTTTAGCGCTACCTCTGTTATTTTTTCCGATTGTAATGCTTTATGAAAATCTGCGCCGGTAGTTCCCCGAACACAATGTACCGGCCATTTTTCAAAGTGCACTGTCTTTTCCGGATGCCAGTCTTTGGAAGCCAGCACAAAACCGAACTTATCCATGAGCTTATTGATTACAGGTATAATTTTATCGCCATCACCGGTGGCCAAGGAACCTCCGGGGCAAAAGTCCTGCTGTACATCTACTACAATTAGTCCTTTCATAACGGAAATTTTAGGCAAAGTTACCGGAAGATTTGCTATCCAGCTATTTACACCGGATTCTGCTGCCCGCGCTGGCTCATGTTAACGATAGTGTTTCGTGAGACACGAAACACGGCGACTGTCCGTGCGCTGTGCGAAGTCTAAGACTTCGCACTTTCTATGTTCTTCCGGGACTCTGTCCCGCATCTGTGCCCATTGGCTATTATGTAGTATATTACCGCAGAACAGAGGCGAAAGGGACGAAGTCTTGGGAAGAACATACAGCACTCATTAGATGGAGAGCGTCCATAGCCGGGCGTAAAAGATATACTTTATGGGACTAAGCATTCATTACAAAGGCTATTTTAAAGAAGCCGGATTACTGCCTGACTTCATTCGGGAAGTAAAAGATGTGGCGGAAATCCATGGCTGGGAATATCAAATTTTTGGCGCCGTTTTTCCTGAGGAACGGTTTAGTGAAGAAATGGTTTTTGACAAATTTTACGGTATTCATTTTACCCCGACAAACAGTGAGACTATTTCGCTTGTGTTTTTATCGAATGGCAGAATGATATGCCCTGTACGCGTAAAATTTTCTGACAGAGTTCAATTGGAGCAAAAAGACTCATGGATTTATACTAATTCAGTAAAAACTCAATATGCAGGAGTAGTGGTTCATCAGTTGATTATCCATTTTTTCAGATATTTAAACAACAAATATTTTCGCGATTTTGAAATGAAGGATGAAAGTTATTATTGGGAAACCAATGATGAAGAAAAGTTGAAAATTCAGTTTAAAATCTATGACAGCTTGATGGATAATTTTGTGCTTGCGATAGAAACTCTTCCACTGCAAAAGGATGAAGGCATCAGCAGCTATTTTGAACGGTTGATGAAATATGTAAATGATTTGAAAAATAGTAAGTAATTTCAAAGCGGAATGTGTTGACGCTTTCCGATGAGCAGCAGGAATAGTGTTTCGTGAGACACGAAACACGAGGGTGGAGTTATTATTATTTATGGATGTATGTTTATCCTGAATAGGTCATCTCCTTACCCGAAACCACTACTTTCTGAACGGGTATTTTTCCATAGAGGACTTCCACGCTTACTTTTCCATTTTTCCAATGCACATTTCCAAAGCCACTATCCGTTGCCAGGAAAGATGTGAAATCGCCTACCCTGGAGTCAACATAAAGTTTTTTATCTACCGCATCGAAGCGCACTCCTGTCAGCCCTTGTAGTAACCCGTAACTGGATAATGCTCTGCCATACCAGCTTCCACATTCGTATTCATTGAACGGATTTCGTGTTTTTCCACTATATCTGTTTCTGCAGGTACGCACGATTTCCAGACCTTCCTCTATCTTACCCATCAGCATCAGGTGGGAGGCTACCTGATATTCAATTCCTGTCCACACTTCATCACTATAGACGAAGGGAAGGGATAACTTACCTCCTTTTGGCCAGGTACAAAGCAGTAGCCCGCCTTCTTTACCCACTGCATAAGCAGGACGCTGCGGATTGGCATGTTCACTCAGGTCTTTTTTCAGGTTATATTTATGGATTGAAGTCAGATGAGACGTCACCTTTTCATTATCCACCGGATTATTCAGCCCGGACGTCATGGCTATCCAGCTTCCCAGGATTCCATCAGAGAGGCAACCGGTTCCATACTGGTATTTAGGACCCTCTTTCTGCATTAATGCAACGGCTTCTTCAGAGTATTGACCACCGAAAGTTTTCTTTGACACTTCTATCGGATCGGGAGCGTTCAATCCCTGGAATTGAATTTTCTGAATGAAATATTCACCGTTGTATAATTCGCTTTCCATGAATTTCTTTCCCTTTTTATATAGTTCCTGGTAAGAAGAGATATTCACTTTCATGAATTTACCCATTTCACAAAAAGCGGTTAACGCACCGAGGTAAAAGCTGGTACACATACCGTCCGGTCCCCAGAATTCTATATCATAGGTATTGTGATGGGGCTCCTCCACAATTCCCTTTCCTTTAGGGTCCCAGGTCTTGATACAGTAATCCATGCTCTTCTTTACCAGAGGGAAGAGTTTTTTCATCCATTCATTATCGCCTGATATACGCCAGTCCCGGTACACTTTCATGATACCGCCCAATTGTCCGTCTGCTGCCGCGTAAAACCCGTGTGTTGCAGGGCTAATGGGAATGTTGGAACGAAAATTCTGATGCCCTTCTTCGTTCTGACTCTCGCAGAATTCTGTATGTCTGAGTGTTCTTTCCAGTGATGGAAACAAATGCGCCATTGCCTGTGCATAATTCCAAACGTGCGTACAGGAACCGTGGCAACATCCGTCATTATCACCGCATCCTTCAAAATTCCATAGCCGCCCATCGTATTGACGCATTACGGTGGGCGTTTTGAGAATGGTCAGATTAGCAGCCACTGCTTCCGTGACCTCAGGAGGAAGTGTACTTGCATAGAAAGCTTTGCTGAATAAAGCAGATTTCCTGAACAGGTCATTATATTCCTTACTCCAGTAATCTGTAACTTCCCTAATATTTTGGAACCGGCTGCTATACCAGGGACGATAATTTACCTGTGTTGTATCTATGCTATCTCCCAATTCGTCAGAAGTATTGCAGCACTTCGGGCTGGCGCATTTCTCTCTTTCTTTGTTAACGTCTCCAATCCTGATATTGGAATAGGGAACATACCAGGACATCAGGACTTTGATGACTTTCTTTTCACCGGGTTGGAGGCGAAACGGAACGAATAGGGAGGCGCCCGGGGCATCCTGTTCAACAGGAGGATTATTCTTTACCAGTCCGTCGCGAATGGTATTCCAGATCATTGTAAGCGGATCCCACCAGCCGCCTCTAAACCAACAGTAATCTGCCACGGCATTGGCATCGTCGGTGAATATAGCAAAATCGCCCTGTAAATGGGGTTCTTCGGTGGTGCCGTTCTGAGACAGAATAAAGCCTTTTGCCATTTCCCTGATAGAAGCTTTCTGTCGTTTGGCGGCCATAAAATTCACCGAGTTATACGAAAAAACGGCTTCTATTGATTTTGCAGAGGTATTGGTAAAATGGTATTCGAGCGCACCTACCGGCAGACTTGAATTATCGGCATCTCCGGGAATAAACGGACTCCAACCCTTTACGGTTACTTCAAGGGGAAGGTCTGCGTCTTTCAGGGACAGGGTACTAAACGGAAATGCTGTATTAAATGTGGCATCCTGAAAGCGCGGTAATCCATAAGTAGTCATAGGCGCGCCGTTGCCCGCGTTCGGTCTTCCAAAAATTTTCCATTCGGGTACGGGGCCTTCTATCACTTTTGCCCCGTTGGTTACTCCCTTTACGGAGATGGCGGCAAACATCGTGGGCTCGTTGAAGAGTTGTGGACGATTTCGGACAGACATGTGGGATATGGCGCCACAGCCTTCGAGGCAAAACATGCCCGCTCCAATGCCCCCGATGGGGAATGCAATTCTACGAAGATAATCCCCCGAATAGGGTCCATTGTATACGCGGTTGGATTCACTTTTTGTTGAAGAAGGCGGGGTACCCCTGTGTGTTCCGGCACTGTTCCTGACCGCAATTCCCGGCATAACCGACATACCGATTCCGCTAAGCGTAATATTTTTTAAAAATAACCGGCGATCTTTTTTCAGTTCCATATCAATGGGTTTATGAAGAATAGAATATGAGCACAATTTGAATAAAGGGTGGTTCGAATAATAAGGATTAGTCAAACAACCTGATAAAGTATAATTAAAGATACAATTTTTAGAATTCGGTTTATTTTTGCAGTCCTTAAATTTGTGAAGCGCCTTATGTTTTTCGCCGCTCAACCTTTTTATTCTATTCAATGGATAATACCTGAAATCCCCGGAATATGAATTGCCTGATAGTTGATGATAATAAAATCGCCAGAGTCACCATCCGGCAGTTAGCCACGAGGGTGAGTGATTTGGAAATTGCGGGCGAATGTGAGAATGCCGTAGAAGCCTATCATTTTTTGAAAGAAAATAAAATTGATCTCATCCTGCTGGATATCGAATTGCCCGAGATGTCGGGAATTGAACTAACTAAGAATCTGAGGAAGCCTTCACCGCTAATCATCTTTATTACTTCAAAAAAGGAATATG
>JACFNM010000149.1 GCA_019454915.1 Chitinophagaceae bacterium | reverse complement strand
ACATTATCCGTATTCGTTAACGACGAGGGCTATAAGGCCGTTTCTCTGGCACATTCTCCGGTTACTGCCACTGTGTCGGCGCAGATAATAGACATGGGTAATGGGTTGGAGGAAGACTATGCTAAACACCCGGAAAGGGTGAAAGGGAAGATTGTACTGGCCTACTTAGGTATATTACCCGGTTCGGCTGCGGGGCTAAAAAATCTGCACAGGTCCGAAAAAACCGCATTAGCCATTAAATATGGAGCCAAAGGAATCATCCTCTTCAATTCCGCACCCGGAGATATTTTGCTCACCGGGACTGCCTCGGTAACCGGGAAACTGATCAATATACCTGCTGTTTGCATAGGCAACCGGGATGGATTCCGGCTAAAAGAGGAATTGACAAAATCATCGGCTACGGCTGAAATAAAAATGACAAACTTCTCGGGTACTGTTAAAGCAAGAAATGTTGTGGCGACGATTAAGGGGAAGGAAAAAGCAAAAGAAAAGATAGTTATTGGTGGTCATTTGGATAGTTGGGATTTAGCTACCGGCGCCACCGATAACGGAATCGGCGCCTTTGCGGTAATAGACATAGCCCGAACTTTCAAAGCCCTGAATCTCAAACCGAAACGGACCTTAACGTTTGTACTGTTTATGGGAGAAGAACAGGGATTGCTGGGTTCAAAAGCTTACGTAAATAAGATGATGAAAGAAGGCAGGGCAGATGAGGTGAGGTATATGATTAATCTCGATATGTCAAATAATCCTAAAGGATATATAGCGACAACTGAAGCGGACGAATCGCTTTTTAAATCAATTGGGCATCTTGCTCAAGTTATGGATACTTCTTTTCGGAATACTTTTAACGCCGGATACGGCCTGCATAGTGACCACCAGCCTTTTATGCTTCAGGGAATTCCGACCGCCGGAGTAGCAGGGAGTCTGAGCAGGGATGTATTGAATTGCTATCATGCCGACTGTGATCTTCTTGATTTGGTCAATGAAGAGGAATTGAAAAATACAGTTCTCTTTACCGCCATGTTGCTTTACGGACTGGCAGATTCCTCTGAATTGAATGCCCTCCGTTTAGGAGATGATGAGTTGAAAGAAGCCTTGTTAAAAAGTAATCTAAAGGAGCCTTTAACGATATCGGGAGAATGGAGATGGAAAGATTGAGGTCGTTCCCGATTCCGGGTTCTTTGCTTAGCTACGTGCCATAAGCAGTCGGAAGAAGGCTTAAAGAGGTAGCCGCCAAACCGGTATTTTTGAATCCGTTGCTTATAAAATATTCATTTACGGGGCGGAGACCGGTAGAAAAATCAGCAATTTCATGTAGGTTTGTAATTAAACTGTTGAAGGTGAAATTTAAATCGGCTATTCTTCTCACATTAGCTATTTTGATAATTGATCAGGGGTTTAAGATTTGGATAAAGACTCATTTTTATCTCGGAGAGGAGAAAATGATTTTAGGTACGTGGTTTCGGCTTCATTTTATTGAAAACGAAGGGATGGCTTACGGATGGAAGTTGGGCGGTGACTGGGGAAAAATAATCCTTACTTTATTCAGGCTTTTTGCGGTAGTATTTGGTACGTATTATATCCGGCATATTATTAAAGAAGGTTATCACAAAGGCTATATCATTTGTGCCACCTTGATTTATGCAGGGGCAATAGGTAATCTGATAGACAGTATGTTTTACGGATTAATCTTCGAGAACAGCGGCGATATTTTTTATCCCTATGTATCCGCTATCTTCCCCGAAAAGGGTTATGCCGGGTTTTTACACGGAAGAGTGGTGGATATGTTATATTTCCCGATTATTACCAATGCTCATTTTCCTCAATGGGTGCCATTTTGGGGAGGTGATGACTTTGAGTTCTTCCGGCCGGTTTTTAATATAGCGGACGCCTCTATATCATTGGGTGTGATAATCATCCTGTTATTCCAAAAACGTTTTTTTGAGAAGAAAAGAAAGGCTTCCCACCCAACGGTAGAGACCAACGCCACCGTAAATGACGAAGTGCAGGTATCATAGGAGATACCGGTATTTTGTAATGGGAATACGTCGTTTTTCATATCAGTTTGTTTTAATTCTGTTTTTCCTCAATTCCTGTAAAAAAGAATTGAGCCAGGAGACTAATTGGGCGGACCGGGCATTAAGAGAAAAGAGTTGCGCTGTTAGTTCAATCATACCCTACGATTCTTATTCAGGGATGGCCTATGGATCATTGCAGATTTCAGAAGCTTCGCTTAATGCGCCGGAAAAGATAGAATGGTATGACAGTATCCGGCATTCAAAAACCGAGTATGCAGTTCTTCGATTAAATGGCGACACATTGAGTGTGAGTGAAAATGAATACTTTCTTTTGGATCATGAAAACAGGATCATCGAGTTCAATACTCTGGAGGATACTTCTGATCCAAATTCAGAACCATACAGGTTTACCTATCTGTATGACGAGAAAGGGCAGCTGAGTAAGAAAAAGTGGTTTTTGTCGGCAAGAAATCAGGACCTGCCATTTTTTGTTTATAATTATACCTGGCTCGAAGGGAATCTTGCCCGTTCGGAAGTGAGAGAAGGATGGGGCGATAAGCGAAAGGTGATGAGCTCCGAACTACTATACGATCAGGGTTTAGTGGCGCGTGATTTTCTGTATTTTTTTCCGGACGCTCATGAATTGACGCCTTATATTTTTTCGATTAATGCGGGTAAGAAATCAAAGAACCTGCCTCAAAGAATTCTGGTAAAGATGTACGATGGCGAGGGGAATGAACAAGAGACTTATCAGACAGATTTTAAAGGATATCAGTTTTCAGACGACAACCGCGTAACGGAATTTTTTGTAAGTGGTGATGTAATGGACGGGTTGCCGATGATGAATGGGCGAATCAGATTTGAATACCAATGTAAGTAATTGAGGTTGTCAAGGGATCCATTAGGAAAAACCCCTCCTGAAAAAGAGGGGTTTTTTGTTTTACAAAGTTGCTGACAGGTTGTGAAATCTAATCGGCACGCTTTGCTGGGGGTATGGATTAAACGGCCGTTTGCTCAAACAGCCAATGGGTACAAGGAATTTGCGGATTTAAAAAGCATCCGCCCGTTCTTATGGGTTAGGGAATTCGAATAAATTGTGAAAAATAGATGCATGTTGATGAATGTAGAACGGAGTTTGAATCGAAATATTTTTGCCCGTTAACTCCGCTTTTTGATATAAAATCTTCCGCTTGCTTAAGCCGTTCATTTTGTTAATCTTGTAATCTTCCTGACCATTAATTTCAGGCTTATCAAATGATAATTTTATTTTTTGGACGCGTTAAGGTGAGTGGAAATCGACAGGACAGTGTGAATAGAATTCCGGGATGATTATTTTTAGATTCGGGATACTAATATGTATGCGCGGCCGTTTTAAGATTACAAACTTTTTAAAGCTGTCTTTTTTCTCATGTTGTAGTTGGTTTAAGCAAAAGGCATCCCCGTTCGGTGAGATGCCTTTTCGCTTTTTAATTCGCCCACCATATTACCGGGCTGCACCCATTCGTCAAATTGCTCCGGAGTAACATACCCGAGTTTAACCGCCATCGCCTTTAGCGTAGTGCCTTCTTTATGCGCCTTTTGAGCAATTTCGGCCGCCTTATAATAACCGATTTTTGTATTTAAGGCGGTAACGAGCATCAACGAGTTTTCTACGTGTTGCCGGATATTGGCTTCGATGGGTTCAATACCCGTTGCACATTTATCATTGAAGCTCACACAGCCGTCGCCAATAAGCCTGGCGCTGTGCAGAAAATTGTATATCATCAAAGGTTTGAATACATTCAATTCAAAATGACCCGTTGCGCCACCTACGTTGATGGCAACGTCATTACCCAGCACCTGTGCAGCTATCATCGTCAGCGCTTCACATTGTGTCGGGTTTACTTTACCCGGCATGATGGACGAGCCGGGCTCATTGTCCGGAATATGAATTTCACCAATTCCACTTCGTGGACCTGATGAAAGCATACGGATATCATTGGCTATTTTCATCAGGCTGACTGCTACGGTTTTTAGCGCGCCATGTGCTTCCACGATGGCATCATGTGCAGCCAGGGCTTCAAACTTATTTTCTGCGGTGACGAAAGGCAGCCCGGTGAGCGAAGCAATATGTTTAGCTACGTTTTCTGCATAACCCGGAGGCGTATTGATACCGGTACCTACAGCGGTTCCTCCAAGTGCCAGCTCACTGAGGTGCGCCAGGCTGTTATTGATAGCTTTTAATCCGTGGTTGAGCTGCGCAACATACCCGCTGAATTCCTGACCGAGAGTGAGTGGTGTGGCGTCCATGAAATGCGTACGGCCGATTTTTACCACTTTCATAAACGCTTTGCTCTTCGCTGCCAAAGTATCTCTCAGTTTCTGTATTCCCGGAATGGTGACTTCCTGAAGCATTTTATAGGCAGCAATATGCATTGCAGTAGGGAAAGTATCGTTGCTGGACTGAGATTTGTTCACATCATCATTAGGATGCAGAACTTTTTCTTTGTCTTCCAGTTTACCGCCGTTCAATACATGCCCCCGGTAAGCGATCACTTCATTCACGTTCATATTGCTTTGGGTGCCGCTTCCCGTTTGCCAAACGACCAGGGGAAAATATTCATCCAGCTTGCCCTCCAGTATTTCGTCACATACTTTTCCAATAAGCGTTGCTTTCTCGGGGGTTAATACACCTGCTTCCACGTTTGTAATCGCTGCTGCTTTTTTTAAATAGGCAAAAGCGTGTATAATTTCCTTAGGCATCCGGTTAATGTCCTGCGCAATTTTGAAATTGTTAACGCTCCTTTGGGTTTGTGCGCCGTAGTATGCGTTCAGGGGAACTTTCACCTCGCCCATCGTGTCTTTTTCAATTCTGTAATCCATATTCGTCAACTATTGGTTATAAGAATTAATAAATGAACTGAAGCCTGATTTATGTTCAGTTATCAGGGCAAAGGTAAGACTTAGGCGCCCTTAAAATCGGGTTTTCTCTTTTCAAGAAAGGCGGCAGCGCCTTCTTTGGCATCGGCGGTGTCAAACAATTTTCCAAATATAGCGATCTCCTTTTCGTAGCCGTTTTGGGTACTATCAAAAGCAGCATTGATGGCTTCGATACATCCGGACAGTGCCAGGGGCGCTTTGCTGTTCATCAGCTCCGTAAGGGCAAAAGCCTTATCTAACAAGTCTTTCTGAGCTACCACCTGGTTCACCAGTCCGTATTGCAGAGCCGTGGGGGCATCTATCATATTGCCGGTCATCATCAGTTCCATGGCTCTTCCTTTCCCAATCAGGCGCGGTAATCGCTGCGTGCCCCCATAGCCCGGAATGAGCCCCAGGTTAATTTCCGGTTGGCCAAATTTGGCCTGGTCGCAGGCTATTCGAAAATGACAGGCCATAGCGAGTTCGCAACCGCCGCCTAAGGCGAAGCCGTTGACAGCCGCAATGATAGGTTTTGGACTGTTTTCTATCTTATTAAAAACGTGTTGCTGACCGAACCGGGCCATCTCTTTTCCGCCTGCAGCATCCAGGTTCAGAAATTCACTGATATCCGCCCCCGCAACAAATGCTTTGTTTCCACTGCCGGTAATAATGGCCGATTTAATCTCTTCATGATTGTACACGTCGTCTATGGCGATGCCAAGCTCTTTAATTACCTGGCGGTTGAGCGCGTTCAGCTTCTCGGGCCGGTTAATGGTGATCAAGAGGGTGTTCCTGTGAAGAGAAAGTGATAAGGAGTCCATGACAAAATTTAATGCGCTTAAAGGTAACAGTTTATAGGCATTTTGATAGAAGTGTTTCGCAGAAATGACAACAGGCTGCCGGAATTTTTTGCGGCAGCCTGTTGTTAGGTATTTGTAAAAATAACGTGGGCGCTTTGTGCGCAGGGCTATTGGTTATTCCCAGGAATTGAGCGCCAGGATCGGCAGGCTGCTCTGGTAGGCTAATTTTTTTGTGTTGCTGCTCTTAAATAAGCCAGAAAGGAATGCGTGCCTCCTTGGCACGGTGATAATGACATCAGCATGATGTTCTTCGGCAAAATCATCAATTGCCGTTGAAAAGTTTTCTTCCAGTATAAAGTAAAAATGAGGGTGATAGTCTTTCAGCAGCGCTTCCAAAACCCTCTTTTCCTCCAAATCGGATTCCGGCAATCTCCCCTGTCCGGTCTTTACATGTACCACTTTCAGCTCAGGCTGGAGCAAATCCAGCATCTTCTTCAGCGGGCGAAACGGCGTGGTAGCAGACACGTTTTTCAGGTCGGTGGTGAAGATCGCGCGTTCAATTTTTTTATAGGATGCTTTACCGGGTACGATAAAAACCGGGCAGATATCCTTGCTGATCACATTGAGGGTATTGCTGCCTATGATGAGCTGTTCAATCTTGCTGCTTCCCGTAATTCCCATCACAATAAGGTCCACTTCGTTTTGCTTTACAAATTTTTCCAGGTTGGGCGCCAGTCTGCCTTCTTCAGCCACAGTTTCAACAGGTACTTTAGAAAAACGCTCCAGTTCACTCTTAAGGTTGTTCAAAGCAAGCATAGCTACATTCTTACGTGCGTCAGGGTCTATTAATAGCGGTGTTCCGTCAGAGCCGGCAATGATGGTTTCATAAACATAATATAAGGTTACCGAACTATCCGCTATATCGGAAGCCAATTGAACTGCATATTTTGCTGCATTGACGGATGGCTCTGAGAAATCTACCGGTGCAATAATCTTTTTCATGAATAATGATTTATTAAGATAATAAGAGATTTTGAAGGTACGAAATACGTGCAAAAACCGCTACTGATTGATGTGAGCTAAACCCCTGATTATAATCAGGCAATAGCTATTAAACGGCCTTCAAATGGGGTTATTGCGTTGATACGGTGATACCGGAAACTACGTTTCAGTGCTGGTATGTTGTATATGCGTCAGGGGGGCGCCTCACTATTTTAACGGGGAGTAGCCAACGGCATGCTTTTCCGTTCCGAATGTTAAAACCGCCCGGACCACTATTTCAAGATTTATGGACGTTGTACATTGCGTTCAGTTTATTTTTGCATCTATGACTTGGAAAAGGTTGATTATTAGCAATATAGTATTGTTCTTTTTGATTTCATGTGATGTGAATGCCCAGGTCAGAAAGCTTTCAGGACTTGTGCAGGATGCTCATAGTGAGGAGCCGATCCCCTTCGCCTCTCTCATGTTTAAGCATACCGGCGTTGGCACGCTTAGCGATTCTGTAGGTCATTTTTCGTTTACGCTGTCTCATTGGCCTTCGGATACGCTTGAAGTTACTTTTGTGGGTTTTGAGGATTATGTGTTACCCGTTGACACTACGCTGGAAGAGATACAGGTGATTATTGAAATGGAGCGGGGAAAAACCAATGCGGAGGTGGTTATCCGGAGTAAAATCGGTAAAGGAATGATCATGTGGAGGAAAATAGTACAGCATAAGCACCTGAACGACCGCAACCGGTTCGACAATTATTCTTACGAATTATACAACAAGCTGGAAGCCGACCTGAATGATGCTACCAATAACAAATTGATAAAATTTCCGCTGCTGAAGCCCTTCAAGTCCGTTATCTATCAAAACATTGATTCTACCAGCGAGTCTAAACCCATTCTGCCGCTGTATTTAACGGAGACACTTTCTGATTACTATTTTCAACGAAAGCCGCAACGGACAAGGGAGTCTATCAAGGCCGTCAAAACCATGGGATTTGACAGCCCCAGTATAACCAAACTGTTGGGGGGGATGTATCAGAATGTAAACGTGTATAAAAATTTTATACCCGTATTTGATAAAGACTTTGTTAGTCCGATCAGTGACAACGGTTCGGCTTATTACCGCTACACGGTTCCCGATACACAATTTATCGGGGGTAGGCGCTTTTTTCATTTTGTATTTAATCCCAAACATAAGGGGGAAAATACTTTTATCGGTGATGCCTGGATAGCAGATTCTTCCTATGCCGTAATGAAAATGAACCTGCGGGTATCCGAGACTGCCAACCTTAATTTTGTTGAAAAACTGGATTTGGTGCAGGAATACCAGTTGCTGAATGATTCTTTGTGGTTCTTATCCAAGGACAAGTTTATCGCCGATTTTGTTTTCCTGGATAAGAACCGGTTAAATTTTATCGGTCGAAAGACCAGTACATACAGGAACATCGTTGTCAATGACAGTTCTGTAACCAGGGAACTGGAGAAGAATAGAATCCGGGAAGAGGTACTCATCATGGATTCGGCTGCCAGTCACTCGGATACGTTCTGGGCAAATGCCCGGCACGAGGAATTAAGCGGCACGGAAAAGGGGATATATAAAATGATTGACACCCTGATGGAGATGCCCAGCTTTCACCGGTTTACCGATTTGGTCTATTTTATCGGAACCGGGTATAAAAATGTGGGGAACTATGAAATCGGGCCCTGGTATAACTGGATTACGGCCAATGCTTATGAAGGACTGCGTCTTCGTTTTGATTTGGGAACGAACACCGGATTTAATAAGAAAATCTATTTAACCAGTTATCTGGCTTATGGCTTTGCCGATAAAAAATTTAAGGGGAGGGTACAGGGATTGTATTTGTTCAACAAGTCCCCCCGCTCCACGCTCATGGCTTCTTATATCAATGATATTGACAACGGACAGGTGTACTACGATGAGGTAGGCAGTGATAATCTGTTTGCCATTGCACTCAGAAAGCCTTACGCACCGCTTAGGTATATTAACGTAGAACAGCAAAAGTTGGAATTTTTTAAAGAAACGAGCAGTGGCTTCTCCGTGACATTAAACGGGGTTCGGCGGAAAACAACACCCCTCTCCAATTTACCCTTAAAAGAGAATTTTCCTGTGGCAGCGGATGGGGAAATAATGAATAGTTTTGAATTAGGGATTAAGCTCCGCTTTGCATATCTCGAGAAATTCCTGGATGGGAATTTCTACCGTATGAGTTTAGGGAGTGATTTTCCTATATTGGAAGCGCACTATTCCAAAGGAATGGCGGGTATATTGAACAGTAGTTATAATTACCATAAGGTGGGGGGAAGTATTTCCGATTATAAGAAAATAGCGCCTTACGGTAGTATATACTATAATCTGTATGCCGGAAAAGTATTTGGCACTTTACCTTATACTTTACTGGAAATTCCACCGGGAAACAATCTGTGGTATTATAATAAGTACGCCTTCAACATGATGAGCCGCTACGAATACCTCACGGACTGGTATGCGGGCATAAATGTGGAGCATAATATCGGTAACGGTTTGTTTCGTTTTATTCCGTTGACGAGAACGCTAAAATTCAGGCAATTTTGGGGTGCAAAGATCTTTTGGGGTGATTTAAGCCAGGCAAATAAGGATTATAATTTTTTAGTCACCGGCAGTGAGTTCAAGAGCCTGGACGGGAAGCCCTATATGGAGATCGGAACCGGTGTGGACAATATCTTTAAGGTATTCCGGCTCGATTTTATCTGGAAAGTGCTGCCCCGGCCCCTCCCAGACAGAACCTTCGAAAGATTTGGCATTTTTGGAAGTTTCCGGGTAGTGTTCTGATTTTCACAGGTGATTAAGACTTCTCGCGTAAAGCCGTCCCCGGTGGCTGTTGATTTACATTCTCCTCTATT
>JACFNM010000148.1 GCA_019454915.1 Chitinophagaceae bacterium | reverse complement strand
CGCTGGCACAGGTTGATCGGCTGGAATTCAGGGGCGTCTCTTTCAAACACCAGCATACGCAGCAAAAGGCCATATCTGATATTAGCTTTAAAGTTCATAAAGGTGAAACCATCGCTTTTGTAGGTCCTTCGGGAGCGGGGAAGTCAACCCTTATGAAGCTGCTGGTAGGTTTGTACCGGCCCCAGGAAGGTAAAATTTTATATAATGGTATTGATGAAAATGCCATCCACTATGATGACTTACGGAAACAAATAGGCTTTGTAACACAGGATACCCAACTTTTTGCCGGTACCATCAGGGAAAACCTGCTATTTGTAAACCCCGCTGCCAATGAAGAATCTTTAAAGGATGCCTTAACAAAAGCCGCCTGCATGAACATCGTTCACCGGGCAGAAAAGGGGATTGATTCCATGATTGGCGAAGGAGGGTTGAAATTATCAGGCGGGGAAAAACAGCGGCTGTCCATCGCAAGAGCACTGCTCAGACAACCCCGTTTGCTGATATTTGACGAGGCAACATCTGCACTGGATTCCCTTACCGAAGAAGAGGTAACGCAAACCATCAGGCAGGTATCATCCCAGCAAAACCAGATAACCATCCTCATTGCGCATCGTTTATCTACCATCATGCACGCAGACCGGATTTATGTATTAGAGAAAGGAGAGGTCGTAGAAAAAGGAACGCACGATTCCCTGCTGAATCAAAAGGGGCTTTACTACGCCATGTGGCGTCAGCAAATAGGAGAAAGAAAAACCATTCGTGAATTCAATCAATCTGAAGAGGAGATAGAAGAACAGGTGTAAGGCAATAGCCGACAAGATGAATACCAGTATTTTATTTTTTGAGCGTCACGGTGAATACACTTCCTTTCCCCAATTCGCTCTTACAAACGACGGTGCCGTTCAGTTCTTCCACCAACCGCTTAACAATAGATAACCCCAGCCCGGTAGAGTATTCGCCTTCCGTAGGCGTGGAAGATATTTTCTTATATTTTGCAAACAAATAGGGTATATCTTCCTGAGCAATCCCTACACCTTCATCTTCTAGCCTGATTTGAATGGTATCTTTATCATCAATAAGGCTCACCCACACATTCTTACCCCGGGGTGTAAATTTAACGGCATTGCTCAGCAAATTATCGCAAATCCGGCTCAGCATCTGGCGGTCACTCATTAACAACACCTTACCGGCAGCAGGAGAAAAATGAAACGAGATTTCTTTCTGTTGTGCTTTTACCCGATGCATATCCACTATATCCTCCAGGCAGGAATTCAGGTCCAACTCCTCCAGGCTCAGCGCATGTTGCTTTATTTCCTCCTTTTCTATATAGAGGATATTCTTTATCAGGAGTTCCCCATTGTCCGCAGAAGATTGTATCCGGTATAGAGCATTTTTTTGCTCTTCGCTAAGATTGGTAGCGTCGGACAAAAGAATGTTGCTCCACATCTTAATACTCGTGAACGGTGCATTCAAATCATGAGACACCACGCTTATCAATGAATTCTTTTCAGCATTTAACTGCGCCAGTTTATTATTCTGCTTTTGAATCAATTCATTTTGCCTGATCTGAAGATTATTTTTACGGCGAATAAATATTAAGCCGGTAAGCGCAAATACCGCCAACGCGCCAATGCCCAAACTCATCAGAAAAATATTTCGCTTCCCCAGCTTCTGCTTGTCCACTTCCAACTCTAATAACCTGTTGTTTTGAATAGCCTGCTTCAGGTTATAATTCTCCTGTAAACGGGCTACCGTTTGCAGTGTCCGTTGATTTACCAGGGAGGTATCCAGTTTGTGCCATTCCTCAAAAGCCAAAAAAGCATCCTTATAATTTCCTTTATTAGAATAGAATTTGGCATATAAGGAGTACACGTCTGCCTCCTTTTGTTTGGAACCCAGTTGCTTTGCCAGATCGAAAGACTGGTCTATATACTTTCGTGCAGAATCGAAATTCTTTTTCCCTATAAATACATCGCCTATGTTCAAACAATCGTACCAGAGTAACTCCTTCTCGTTATTGAGCAGGTTAGTCTCATAATTTATCTTAAAAAAACGGAGCGCTTTATCCCACTCTTTTTTATAAAACCAGGCATTACCCATATTGTTGTATAGAAAATGCTTGTCAATTTCAAGGTTGTATTTCTTTGAGATATCTTCCGCCTCCTCCAGAAACAGCAGCGCACTATCCGGATAGCCAAGCCGGCTGTACACAGAACCGAGATTGGTACTCTGGACAAAAACAGACATAGCCTCTTTTCTGCTACGGGAAACACGTAAGGCCTCCTTGAAAAAGTCTCTTGCCATTTCCGGCTGCTTAATATTATTATAAGCCATTGCCAAATCTCCAAGCGCAGCCGGCTCGTATTCATTTGTATTCAATTTACGTGCCTGCTCTAAAGTCCGGTAATAGTATTGAATCGCAGAATCGTATTCTTCTCTGAATTCCCAGTAGATACCCTTTAATCGTAAAGACAATACCGCCCCTTTTTCGAAACCCGATTCCCGCGCGTGCTCCTCGATATAATTGGCATAATATAAAATAGAGTCTGCTTTAGACCTATTGAAATCAAGAACCCGGTCGTAAAGGGATTTTAACGAAGATGTGTCAGTTTGGGCGGTAACTGTTTGGTGAAAAGACAACAGAAGGGAGATGGATAATAAAATGGGCGATCTTCGCATAATCCAAACAGGATATTCGATTGTCATAAACAGGGTTTGGAGATGGCTCCGCTCCCGCGTTAAAATTTAATGAAACCCGACACTTCTTTTCGATACTTCTTGTCTGGTAAAGTTAAGGGAATTCAAACGAATTCATAGATAGATTTACTCCACCGCAGACAAAACACCAAACAACCGTATTTCATGCTATTTTACCTTCAAAATCGGTCTCACCTGCTGTAAAGAGCCGTTCTGGAGACGCAAATAATAAACCCCCGTAGCCAATCCCGTACCGTCGAAATACAACTTATGTTCTTTACCATCCTGCACCTGATCCACAAGCACTCTAACTACTCTTCCCATACCATCCATCAACTGTACCAATACATGTCCCGACTGCGAAAGATACCGGATATTCGTGGAGCTTGTAAACGGATTGGGATAGTTAGAAATCAGGCCGGCTTCAGACCGGTTATTCAATTCAGTAAATCCGGAACAACTTCCGCCCTGAATGATCGGTAATGACTGAAAGTGCTTCAATAAAACCGATTGAAGCGCCACGGAATCGGCACAAAACCATTGCTCTAACACAGATGCATAAACGCTTCGGTAGTCATACTGGTGCGGAATATTATCGTTTGCCGAAACGCCTGACGGGATATCCGGGTTTTTACCGAGCATGCCATTTTGTACCTTACGGCCAAATAACAGCATGGGGGCGGCCACACCATGGTCGGTTCCGATGCTGAAATTGGATTTAATTCTTCTTCCAAATTCGGAAAAAGTAAACGAGATTACGCGGTCTTCAATTCCCATAAAGGCGAGATCATCCTGGAAGGCTTTTACGCTGTCGGACAATTCCTGCAATAATTCGGCATGCTTACCGATGGTTGGATCCGATTGATCGGTCTGCATGGAATGGGTATCAAATCCGTTATACCTGACCATATACACCCTTGTCTTCAAGCCGCCCTTGATGAGTCTTGCTACAATTTTTAACTGATCGGCTAACCTGTTATTACCGGGATAAGGCAATTGCTGGGTTGTTCTTGATGCAGCCTTTTTGATCACGGTGGCAAATTGCTCCGTCTGACGGGCAACCTCCCGCACGTAAGTCAATTCTTTACCTGCACGGGTAGCAGGCGCCGTATCCTGAATGTCGTCAATAATATTATAGAAACAAGTAGGGTTGGTAATGCTCATCGCCATGCCCACAGAAGGTCCGTGAAAGGCAAGTGAAGATACCGCACCAATCTGGATAGCTAACGGATCGGGCATGGAGGCATTGGGGAACCCATTGGGGAAGCCCGGAAATTCGTAATTGAGGTACCTGCCCACCCAGCCCGTGTCCAACACTTCTTCACTATCAGATCCGCTCATCCATATATCGGTTGAACGAAAATGAGACAAATTAGGTTGCGGATAGCCCACTGATTGAACTATAGCCACTTTACCCGCATTGTACAATTCCTGTATGCCGGTCATTACGGGATGAAGTCCCGACTTGTCGTTGCCCTTCAGTTTTAATATCTTCGCCTCCGGAATAGCAATATTCGTTCTTGCCTGATAATAGGCGCCGTAATTGTCCCTCGGTATCACCATATTTAAACCGTCATTACCTCCGTTCATCTCTATCATCACCAGCACGTGATCGGTATCTGAAGTCAAATTGGTGAGGGTATTCAATAAAGGCGAAGCAGACAGGGCCGTAACCGTATGCCCATTTACAAAAGACGGCAGGATAGCAGCCGGTATCGTATGTCTTAAAAAGTCTCTCCTTTTCATTTGTTTCAGTTTTTATTCTGCACACACTTCTCAAAAATCAGCTTAGCTGGTATTCGGGCAGCGCCAGTAAATACCTGAATAATTCATTCAGCCTGGAGAGCACCGTCTGATAGGCCATTACATCTGAAGGATTAGCGATATAGGTATTCCAGGCATTGGTCCAGTAATAATCACTGGATTGCCCCGTAAGTAAAATATCCCGCTTCAATTGTTCTCTCGCTGATTCCGATAATACGATCCGGTAAAAAACCGAAAGCGCATCATCCAATAATGCTTTGGGGTTACCCGGATTACTTAAGGATCGGGCAAAGGCGATGGAGTCAAACTTCAATTCAAATCCCGAACGCATAAATCCATAGCTCAGCATGGTGTCGGTAAACTGGGTACGCCTGGGGTAGGTATCATTATTAATCCACAACTCGTGGAAGGCCGGTATCTGGTAATAAGCTGGCCAACCCGACACACTGGGCGGGTCGCCTGGCGCCTGCTGGAATAATTCGAGTTGGTAAAGCAACCCGTCCAGCATAGCATACCAGGTGGTATAATCTGTCTCATCGGGTAAGGCAACGCCCCCTTCTCTAAAAAATCCAACCAAAAAATCTATCGGACTTTTTATCATACATCCCTGATTCATGGAATCAAAAAAATGTTCACTCTTCAATAAGGTGGAGAGCACGGGTGTGATTTCCCAATTGTAATTTCTCAGCATGAGGGCAAGGGGTTCGATAACATTCATCTTTGTGGCTTCATCAATTTCATAGTACACGAACCACCGATATAGTTTCCTCACAATAAACTCCGAAGCTTCTTTTCCCTTACTGAATATCATATCCATCAGGTCATCTAACTCCTGTTCTCCGGCCTGGTCGCCCGACCGGCCGGTAATGGTTGTGTTGTTATAAAAAGAAGAAAAAGTTTTGTTGCCGGTATCATGTCTCTTTGCATCAAAATAAGAAGTGTTGGTCCCGGGGTCGTTTCTCCAGCCCGTCAGCACCCTTGCAGCAGACTTCACATCGTCTTCTGTATAATTGGGATAGTTTTCTTTGCCCAGGGTAAATAATTCCTGCAATTCACGCGCAAAGTTTTCATCCGGCGCTCCTTTACGGTTGTGCTCGCCGTTTTGATAAACCAGCATCAGCGGATCAATAGTGATCTGCTTTGCCAGTTCCTTAAAATTTCCGAGGGCATGATTCCGCAACATCATGTGGTGCCTGTATGCATATCTTCCATTGTTAGAGGATGCCATTTCAGTGGCAAAATGGTTATGCCAGAACAGCGCCATTTTCTCGCGAATATCCCGGTGCTGATTCAACAAAACGCCTATCCACCATTTTTTGAATGAGCGCTTTCTTAAATTGCCAATTCTGTTGTCTTCGTTGAAATCATTAACCCATGTGGTGCCGGGTGCAATAAGATTGTCTGGAAATTCTGCCTCTCCGGTATCATAATCTTTAACCGGCGGATTCGGAAGAGGAGAAGTAATCGTCAGCAATTCATTCACCGCCTGGTCCATGGTTCTCGTTTCGAAATACCGGACATCATCCGGCTTAGCGCCAAACATGGTTCGTTTTAACAAATGAATCACTTCATTTGTGGTCCACGGCCCGGTATATCGTTCCAGCCCGCTGTTCGTACGTCCCCCAACAAAATTTTTCTTTTTCCCGCTATTGCTTTTCAAGCCGGCAACCGACAAGAATGACCGTCTGTTCATAGGACATCTATATTGAATTTATATTGGATAGCGTCTTCGCTAATACAAAATTTCTGCCGAAATTCCTTTTCTCTGCGTTTCTTGATTTTTCCTGCGAGAAAACTACTACGTAATATTACGCTTTCGTTTCATGCATAAAAAACCCCGGGAGGTTGCCCCCGGGGTAAAACATAAAAATCCCGTCTTTTATTATTTATTTCAAGGCAATTAATTAATATTCTCGATAATACCCGCTATTCCCTGTCCCCCGCCCACACAGGCGGTTACAATTCCGTATTTCTTATTCAATCTCTTCATGTCATGCGTTATCTGGATCGTTAGTTTACAACCCGTACAACCCAGGGGATGACCAAGAGCAATAGCTCCGCCATTAATATTCACAATGTCCGGATTCAAACCCAAAGTCCGGATAACCGCTAACGACTGCGAGGCAAAGGCTTCATTCAATTCTATCAAATCTATATCCTGTAGTGACATACCGGACTGCTTCAACACTTTCGGGACAGCTTCAATAGGCCCCACTCCCATAATCCTTGGGTGAACACCCGCAGAAGCGCAGGCTACCAATCGTGCCCAGGGCTTTAATCCCAATTCATTGACCATACGTTCGCTCATCACAATCACGAAGGCAGCGCCGTCGCTGGTCTGTGAGGAGTTACCTGCCGTAACAGAACCGCCTGCAGCAAAAACAGGCTTCAACTTTGCCAACACTTCCAGCGACGTATCTTTCCGTGGCCCCTCATCCGTATCCATTACATAAGTTTTCGTTTGCCGCTTTCCTTTGGAATCTACATATACATCCTCAACAGTAATGGGCAGTATACCCGACTTAAAATAACCCTGCTCGATGGCATGAATAGCCTTCTGGTGAGAGTTAAATGAAAATTGATCCTGATCCGCCCTGCTCACGTTATACTCTTTCGCAACTGCTTCGGCTGTTAACCCCATGCTGAGATAATAATCGGGATCATCTTTGGCTATTGCATAAGAAGGAACCGTTTTCCAACCCGCCGTTGGTACCAGGCTCATACTTTCGGTACCTCCGGCAACAATACATTCAGCCATTCCAATCCGAATCTTAGCAGTAGCAATAGCAATAGCTTCCAAACCGGATGCACAATACCGGTTGATGGTCATACCCGGCACCCCTATACCCAGGGCCTTCGCAGAGATCATTCTGCCGATTTGCAAGCCCTGCTCCGCTTCGGGTACGGCATTTCCTACAATCACATCATCCACCCTGCTTGCTTCCAGTTGGGGCACAGACGCCATTACATTTTTTATGACTTCAATAGCGAGGTCGTCGGGACGGGTAAATCGAAAACCGCCTCTTTTAGACTTTCCTACTGCCGTTCTAAAACCTGCTACTATAAAGGCTTCCTGCATAGTGTTATGTTTAGTTGTTTATGCAACTTATAACTCAAAGTTAATTCTTCCGAATTGGGATACCAAAATGTTGAAAAAAAGATTTGTGGACTGAGATCCCCGGTTTCTGAACTTTACTCTTCAAATACTTTATTTTCGATCCTTTATTCAGTAATGCATATCAGATGATGAAACGAATTTTTCTCTTTTGGCTTTTTCTTTCTTTAAGTGGTATAGTTGTGGCGCAAAACAAAGCCTCGCTAAAATTTAATACATCGGGGGAATTTAAAATCATCCAGTTAACCGATACACATGTAAATACTTCCAAAGGAGAAAATCTCCTGATTTTTGAACACCTGAAAAAAATCATAAGCATCGAAAAGCCAGACCTGGTGGTGATTACCGGTGATATTGTTACGGAAAATAATCCTCAAAAGGGTTTTATGATGTTTGATAAAGCCTTTCAGGAAGCCGGCGTTCCCTGGGTAATGGTCTTTGGTAACCACGATTCAGAAAACAATCTTTCCAGAAAGGATTTGGCGGATTTCCTGCAAAGTCGTCCCGGTTGCCTGAATATAGATAAGGAAGAAACCGACGGGAATTCCAATTTTGTATTAACGGTCTCGGGAAAAGACGGCAAGAGTGCTGCCTTACTTTATTTTATGGACTCCAATGATTACAGCACGTTGAAGCCCCGTGTTGACGGATGGGGATGGTTTACCCACAAACAGGTAGATTGGTACCGTGCAACGAGTAAGGCCTATACTGCTGCCAACGGTGGCGCTCCCTACCCTGCCGTCGCTTTTTTTCATATTCCTTTTCCTGAATATGAACTGGCGATGAAAAATGAAAAAGCGATTGTATTCGGCGAAAAAAGAGAACCGGTTTGTGCCCCGGAAATCAATACGGGCATGTTTGCAGCCATGCTCGAGAGTGGCGATGTGATGGGTACCTTTGCCGGGCATGACCACTACAACGATTATATCGTCACCTACTATGATATTGCGCTCGCATACGGACGGGCATCGAAACTACGGAATCAGTCGAATCCCGAATTAGGTGGACGCGTTATTGTTTTGAAGGAAGGTAAGCGTGCATTTGCTACCTGGATTCGCGACATGCACGGTAAAAAAGAACAGTCCTGCACCTATCCGGAGAGTTTTACGGTTAAGAAATATTAGGAAGATTATTCAGGTCTGAAAGAAATTACCGATTTCTCCTCGGGAGATATCAAAGATACATATCGCCGATTGCAGATATTTACAGTTATTGTCTCCTGCCTAATCATTTTCATATCCTTGTAAGGATAAAAGAAGAAAAGGACATAAACACGCTTAATGGAAGGGAGCTAACAACAGGCTTCTTGAATCCTATGTTTGTAGCTTCTTGTTGATAAAGTTGTTTCAAAGGCAAAGCTTTCACTACTGTCCAAAAGTTCTGCTATCCTGTTTAACATTATCCGTTCGGCTTCAAAAGCCACTTTCTCAGGTTGAAAGGGTGAAAGTCCTTTAGCAATTTCATCGGCATTTACAAACTCTTTACAGTCTATTATTTCAGGTAAAATTGTAAATGAAGCCGTTGTTTTTCCTGCTCCATTGCAACCAGCAATTATGTAAAGGTTTTTGTCACCCATAGTCGCAAATTTACAGAATTAACTGCTGTAAATTTATGGTCTTTTAAAGTCGGACAATGTCCGTTCGCATATCGCTGCTCGGCACCCTAATCTACGCTATCCCCTTTTGCCACGTAAGATATTTGAGTCTTGATGGTGAGTGCCTTAGTGCTCATTTCGGTAAATAGCTTCGTCGCCCGGTTGTAAAGACTGTGTGAAATGGGTACTTTCACACAGTCGTACTTTGTTCTTCCGAACAGTATTATTATTTGCTCCTCATTATTTTTTGTCCGCCGGCGGTAGAAATGATTGCCGTACTATGAAGCGGGACGATGGTATCGGGATATTTCTCCCTATCGTTACTAAAGACCGTGTTATTGTTTTCTAATAACAGGTCAACCGATTTATGCAGAATTTCCCGATCTTTTTGCAGGAACAGCATCATTTTGTCTTCGGGGAGTCTGAGGTTGTACCCCCGGGTGCTTACCTCCTGTTCAAAATCGGG
>JACFNM010000703.1 GCA_019454915.1 Chitinophagaceae bacterium | reverse complement strand
CGTCAGAAAAATGAAAAACAGCAGGAACAACAGAACAAACCCAAAGCACCTGCAAAATCCAAAGGCGTAAAAAGATAGTGAACAATGAAAACAATTATTGCAGAAAAACCAAGCGTAGCAAGGGAAATAGCCGGACTTGTGGGAGCATCCGATAAAAAGGACGGCTACCTTACGGGTAACGGCTATTTTGTTACGTGGGCATTCGGACATCTGATAGGATTGGGAATGCCCGAAGATTATGGCATTTCGGGATTTGACAAAGCATCCTTGCCGATACTTCCAAACCCTTTTATGCTGACCGTTCGCAAAGTCAAAAAAGACAAAGGCTATCAAGCCGATGCTGGTGCATTGAAACAGCTAAAAGTGATTGAAAAGCTGTTTAACCAAAGTGAAAGCCTTATCGTGGCAACTGATGCGGGTCGGGAGGGCGAACTCATATTTCGGTACATTTATGAGTACCTGAAATGCCGTAAGCCCTTTGAACGTCTTTGGATAAGCTCGCTGACCGAAAAAGCCATTAAACAGGGCTTTGACAACCTAAAGGACGGGGCGGCATTTGACGGATTGTATCAGGCGGCACAAGGCAGAAGCCGTGCCGATTGGCTCGTAGGCATTAATGCGACACAAGCGTTATCCATAGCCGCAGGCAACGGAATTTACTCGCTCGGCAGGGTGCAAACACCGACGCTCGCTTTGATTTGCAAACGTTATCTAGACAACAAAAATTTCTCCGTACAGAAATACTGGCAGATACAGTTGTCGCACAATAAAGAGCAGATTGATTTTAAAAGTATTTCCGCTACCAAGTGGCAGGATAAAAAACTGGCAGATGATACATTAAAATCTATTGAAAGGAATGGTAATACTGTAACAGTTACTTCCGTAGAAAATAAGAATGTAACGGAGCAACCACCTTTGCTTTTTGACTTGACTGGCTTGCAAAAAGAAGCCAATAAAAAACTAAACTTATCTGCCGATAAAACACTGAATATTGCTCAAAGCCTGTACGAAAAGAAATTCATTACCTATCCACGAACCGGAAGCAAATACATCCCCGAAGATATGTGGGGTGAAATTCCCAACCTCGTGAGGGCATTGCAGAACAGGGAAACCTGCAAAGCTGCTTTAGCCAAAATTAAATGGGGACGTTTCAATAAGCGTATTGTAAACGATTTGCGTGTTACTGA
>JACFNM010000702.1 GCA_019454915.1 Chitinophagaceae bacterium | reverse complement strand
GTGTCCGCTCCCGATGTTATGGCCAATCAGAATTCCCGTCCCTTCTGAAATGCCAATAAATATCACAAACGCCAGATTTTCAATAGACGCGGCAATATTCACTGCCGCAATCGCATCCGTGCCGATCCGCCCATACACCATATTGTACGTAGTGATGCCAAATGACCAAAGCACCTCATTGACAAGGACGGGAAATGAAGTCTTTAAAACATTAAACAAAAATTCTCGTTTAAAGCCGATCATTTCAGAGATACGCGCCGCGGGGGGGAGGTTTCTCAGGTAGGATATCAACAACATTACAATCAGTTCAACACATCTGGCTATCACCGTGGCAAGTGCAGCCCCTTCAATGCCCAGCGCGGGAAAACCAAAATTGCCGAAAATCAAACCGAAATTCAAGACCGTTTTCAAAGATAAGGCGCCGATACTTACGACCATTGGAACTCGAACATATCCCGTTCCCCGCAAAACTGAGGAATATGCCAGGGTAACGGCTGTGATCATATACGCCCAGCCAACAATTCGCAGATAGAAGCTGCCGGAGGAAATAACGGCAGGATCGGTCGTGTAATAACTTAATGCCAATCCGGGGAATAGGAGCGCAACCAGGGTAAAAAGAAAACTCCCCGCCAGGCTGATGATCAGGCCGATGCCAAGAACTCTTCGAATCGCCGCAACATCACGTTTTCCCCACAGTTGCGCCGTGAATATGCCCACGCCGCTGTTGGTTCCAAACAGCATCAATAATAATAAAAAGAAAATTTGGTTGGCCAGCCCAACAGCGGCAATACTGACTTCACCCAACTGACCAATCATTGCGATATCGATCACGTTTAGCATTGAGGTGATAAAGTTCTGCGCTGTAATGGGAAATCCAATACGAAATAAAGTCGAATAATATTCCCGGTCCTTAAATATCATTCGCTGATTTTATCAGGATTTGAGCGGAGCCAGGCGCTTTCTTACCATAAAGATAATGTGTGCTTTGTATCTTTTATTTCTTCTCAGTTTTTAATAGGCGCAAAAATTTAAGGTTTAAACTCTTTACTTTTTTAGAGATATCGCGTATAATCAATAAATCAGCGGACAGAGTGCCCCCCTCACTCTGTCCGCTGACCTTTAAACCTCTTTACACATGTTCTTCGTGGTCAATATCCGACGGAAACGGATCGTTATCATAGCGGTAAT
>JACFNM010000147.1:1395-9705 GCA_019454915.1 Chitinophagaceae bacterium | reverse complement strand
GACTTCCCAACCCGAACGATTAATTACGAGCGTGCCCTTATCACATATATAAGCCAGTCCGTAAGGCATACCATAAGGTCCCTGTTCTGTACCTGCTGTATTTTGCCAGTTGATCAGATAATCCTTCATCTGATAATTCACTGACAGGGTGTCAAAGGTTTCATGCATATACTCATCGCTTCCCCAATTCCCTCCGGAGCTTTGCACCGCCACCGGATGTTCTTTAATATCTTTTATCCAAAGCGCCATATCCATGAGATGGACACCCCAATCCGTCAGTAATCCGCCTCCATAATCCCAGAACATTCTCCAGTTCCCGTGGAATCTGCCTTTGTTAAAGTTTCGCTTAGGCGCCGGCCCCAGCCACATATCAAAATCCACTCCTTCGGGTACCGGTTCATCAGGCACCCGCTTTGTTCCTAATCCGTAATTGAAATTCGCCCACACCAATACTTTCCTTAATCGGCCAATCTCACCCGACTTTATGTATTCTTTCGAATGATTCCATACATCGGCGCTTCTCTGCTGCATGCCCACCTGTACTACCCTGTTATATTTCCTTGCTGCCTTTTCCATGATTGCACATTCTGCTATGGAATTGGCCAGCGGTTTCTCCACGTACACATCCTTTCCCGATTGACAGGCATACACCATGGGTAAGCAATGCCAATGATCGGGCGTTCCGATAATTACGGCATCAATATCCTTTCGTTCAAGCAGTTTTCTAAAATCCTTAAATTGCTGAGGCACGCTTCCCTGTATTTTTTCTACATCAGTCGTTCTTTCGCGAAGTACACTGTCATCAATATCACAGATAGCGGCGCAGGTTACATTTTTTTGTTTCAACGCATCTCTTAATACACCATAACCCCGACCTCTGGCACCGATTAGCGCTACTGTAATTTTCTCTGCCGGGGAAGATGATTTTGCTTGAGGAATAATTGCAACGGGAGAAAAACTGCTGATGACCGGAGCCGAAATCAGCGTAGCGGCTCCCTGAATGAATTTACGTCTTGTTGATTTCATTAAATAAATTTAACCAAAGGCGCAAACATAAACAAAGCATAGTCGAACATCCTCCGCTTTTTCTATACATTTGAGACAAACACCCGAACATGCTTATGATCTGAAACGAAAGCTACAGCTTTACTACCGATGATTCCAACGGCTTAAAGGCTCTGGCAATCTGCCTGCTTCCATACTGCAATGTAAGGTGAACAGGGACATTAGAAAGGCTCCAAATCAATACGCGTTTCGCCTGAGAGTACCAGGCACACACCGCCGGTTCATTTTCTATAACATAAGGAATATTGCTATTTTTCAACAGGGGTGTCATTTGCTTTTTCCATCTCCATAAATCATCCGGTTCTTCTTTAAGCGCCTGCACAGGACTATCTTCTTTTTTCAAATCTTCTCTCACAACAACATTGGCTTTTTGCGCCCGTTTACCCAGATATGTATAATCTTCATCAGACATAAAAACCCATCCGTCTTCGCCTTTTTCAGGTTCGTCTATCACTTCGAACGGTACGCCCATAGCCAGCCAAAGAGAGAATGGACGGTCTTTTCCAACATAGCGCGAAGCCTCTCCCCAGAAGTGTTTAAACGGGCCCTTCAACGCATATCCTGCTATCATTTCGTGATGCTTTTTCTGCAGTCTCATGGCAGACGGCAAATCTTTCCAATAAGATTTTGGCAGGGGTGTTAATCCACTCATAAATGTGGTATGCCGGACGTCCGCAATAGTGGAAATCGTCAGTTTAGCGATCATATTTTCTACAGAAAGGGCATCCGCCGGGAAAGCTGTAGTCTCGCTCCACGCATCTTCAGGTTTCACATATCTTCTGTGAAACAACACAGAAAATAATTCATCCGTCCATCCTTTGGGGCTTTTCAAATCCCGATCGTTAAAGTGCGCCTCACCTACCCTTACCTGCACACCCCGATAATCAGATAAACGGATACCCGCTTTTTCGGCTCCGAGATACATAACCATAATTCCAAAATCACCCGCAAATGCTTTTTGCTGTATGCGAAATGATTCCGTCATTCGGTCACAATACCAGTCTACCCAGTCTTTGACGACAGGTGTAAAGCGGCGACTGCGGATATCATCCAACAGTTCACTCCACTGAGCAGCGGAATAGCCGCCCCGTTCAAGGAAAAGACTGCGGGTTTTATCATCAAAACTACCGCCAATTACTCCGGGCAACCGGGCAATTCTGAAATCATCATCGGCCATACATTGCCTGAAGCCCATCTGCGACACCTCCTGCAAAGCCCTGGCATTTTCAATATTAACCAGGTCATTTACCGTTGTACCGGCATACAGGTTTCCATCCATATCCAGGGTTCTTGGCCAATGAGCGGGAGAAATTAATGGAAAGGCATCATCACCGGCCTGGAGTGAATCTCCGGGATGTCCAAATGGAATCGTAATCGCAAAGGCATCCATTTCCTTTTGCTGAACGAGTTCTTTTGCCCGAATAATTTTACTCTTCTGGTAAGGCCAGTAGCCATAAAAATAAGTTGCAATCCATATCCCCTTTACTCCCGCATCTGCAAGTATTTGCAGCATTTCGGGGTCAGCCAGAATAAGATCGGAATTAAGACAAACCGAGTAATCCCGGATTTCTGCTCTTCCCCAAAGATCCTGTGAATTTTCTGTATTTACTTTAAAAAAGGGCAATATGGCAGCCGATGTCAAATCGCCTATAAAAGCACGTCTGGAGATCTCAGTGTGCCGATTCATTTTCGTTTTCATCTTCATGTTTATCGCTGACAAAATCTGTTCATTCCTTATTTGGTCAGTCTCAATATTGCGCTTCTGCCGGAACAACTGATTCTGAAAGTCTTCCAATCACCGTCCGATCGCCACTGCACCCGCTGCCGATAATAATTGTCTTATAATCAGCCGGCAGTATAGTAATGGTGAAGTGCATAGTGGGTGAGCAGCCCAATAACAATGGCTATGCCGAAGCTCAATAAAGTACCTATTAAAATATACTCGGTCAGTTTCCGGTCCTGTCCCAATTTCAAATCGCTGAACCGGAATACGGATTTAGCCGTAACCAGAAACCCAACTGCAGCCCACTGCCCGTTAAGAATAAATATAAAAATCAATATTCGCTCCAGGTATCCGATCATCATACCCGCATGCAATAGAGAGGGTGTCTCGATTTTATCTGTTTTAAATTCGGTAGCAGGCGCCCATTTTGATAAAATCATTTTGATGATCAACGAAGAGGGCATCAGCAGAAACAGAACTCCGGTGGCGATTATCAGAAGTTGTTCTACTGCCTCCTGCCACACCATATCGGGAGGAAAAATAAACCATACCGCAACGATCAGCACTACCAGATGCAAGGATTGGTCTATAAAAAACCAGACCCGTTTGGTACGTTCATTTTGCCTTTGAAGCTTAACCGCGTCTATCACAATATGGCTGCCCGCAATAAGAAGCGCCATGGGGATAATGTCGTATTGCCAGGTGAGGACGACGATTAACAATAGATGAATCAGCCCATGCAGATACAACTTTATGCTTCGGTACTTCTTTTGTTCTTTTTCACTAACCCAACTGTCCGGCTGAAAAACAAAATCACCCAACAGGTGAGCAAGCAGCAATCTGATAAATAGTGTCATTTCATTAAGGCGGTTATACAAGTGGAATAATAATTATCCAATTCCAATAATAAATCCAATTGCGCTCTCCGTCTGTTTTGGCTCACCGCCGATTGGTTGATCTTTAGTTTCTCCGCTACCTGTTGTTGATTCCAATCAGGCTTTTCCAGAAAAACCTGAACCGTTTCAGCCACCGAAGTACTCCAATTATCCATGACCAGCGATGCAAACCGGGCAAATAGATTAAGCGTCAGATCTGTTTTTTCATCACCGGTGCCAAAAACAAGATATTGCTTATCCTTCATATTGTCAAACGCCCTTCCCGAATGTAAAAAAGCTGTGCCATTGGATGCTGATATCCGCTCCGCCGCATACTCCATAGTACCCACACCAATGCTTACTCTTATATCTAAGCCGGCTATTTGTTTGATGAGACTCTTTAATACCAGGAATTTTTTAAAGGCGGCTGCCGGACTGCACCTGAATTGAAAAGAATCGCCCCGGAAAATCTCCCATGCTTTCGGCGACCTCCCCTGTTTATTCAAAAACCGGGTCAACACCGGCATCCATTCTTTGGGACTTACCTGTACTGAATTCACCAGGTCTCCGGTAATTAAGGCTATCATGTAACAAATATAAGCGATTTCGCTAATAATTTGAATTATTAGCGAATCTGCTAATAAATTAAATTATAAGCGATTTTGCTAATAATCGGAGATAATAACGCTCATGTCAATCATTATATGTATCATTACTGTCGTTTTGTTTCTTGTCAATAAAGAGCGACCGGGGAATACAATACTCAAAGCATGAAAATGTTGGAAAAGGCCGGACGGTTTGCCGGCAATACTTTTGTCTTTTGGATATTATTGTTCGCACTCTTGGGCTATTTCTTTCCAAAAAACTTTATCGGAATCACTCCATATATTCCGGTATTATTGGGCGTTATCATGTTCGGCATGGGGCTTACACTCACCTTTAAAGACTTTCAGGCCATTTTCAAATCTCCCAAAAGCGTAATAACAGGCGTACTGGCTCAGTTTACAATTATGCCTTCACTCGCCTGGATCCTTGCCTATGCATTTCGCCTTCCTCCCGAAGTTGCCGCAGGCGTCATCCTAGTCGGCTGCTGCCCCGGCGGCACCGCGTCCAATGTTATCACCTACCTTGCCCGGGGCAATACGGCGCTGTCCGTGACCGTCACTTCCTGTTCAACACTTCTCGCTCCTCTGCTGACGCCTTTACTCACTTTTTTGTTGGCCAGCAAATGGTTGTCGGTATCTGCATCGGGCATGTTTATCTCAATAGCCCAGATTGTATTAATCCCGATTATCATGGGGATTATTGTAAATACACTCTTAAAGAGACGGGTAAAAAAATACGCTCAGGCAATGCCTCTCATATCTGTTGCCGGGATCGTGATCGTAATAGCAGCCATAGCGGCGGGCAACACAGAAAATATAGCAGCGTCAGGCCTGCTTGTCTTTTTGATTGTCGTATTACATAATGCACTGGGACTCCTATTGGGATTTATAGCCGGGAAATTACTCAAGCTGCCTTTCCCGGACCAAAAGGCCATTTCTATCGAAGTAGGCATGCAAAACTCAGGGTTGGGAGCAGCCCTCGCTACTGCCCATTTCTCACCTATAGCAGCTCTTCCCAGCGCCATCTTCAGTATCTGGCATAATATTTCAGGCCCCCTGTTAGCCACCTGGTGGAGCCGAACAGAGAAAGGGGATGATATCGCGCCCCACTAAAACTTATTCTTCCACATCATGCTTTCTATGGGTTTGTCGGGTTGGCCACTGTATTTGGCGTTTTTCTTCTGATTGTACTTTACATTAATCTCACCGTCAACAGGAAAATAGATCAACTGCCCGATAGGCATCCCCTTATAAATCCGAACCGGTTGCTTAACGGAAATCTCGAGGGTCCAGTTGCCGCAAAAACCCACATCTCCCTTCCCTGCTGTTGCATGAATATCAATACCCAGACGACCCGTGGAAGATTTGCCTTCCAAAAAAGGGACGTGCGCATGTGTCTCAGTATATTCCATCGTTACACCGAGGTAAAATATATGCGGATACAATACAAATCCTTCAGCCGGAATTTCAAAATACTCTATTTCATTATGTCTTTTGGCGTCTAAAATATGCTCCCGGTAGGTAGCCAGCCATTTTCCAAGATGGACATCATAAGAATTACTTCCCAGGCATTCCGGGTCATAGGGCTTTAAGACAATCGTACCCTTCTCTATTTCTTCCAGTATTCTCTTATCCGATAGTATCATTACTGATTTATTTGTTTATTTGCCAAAAAATCCTTCCACCGGCGAATTTCGGATTTCGTTTCTTGTAATGCCTCTATTTTATCAACATAATATTAACGCGTCAACAAAATTAGGCGTCTGGCATATCACGGAATCCGAAGACTTCTTCTTAAAAAAAGTAACGCTGCAACAAGCCATCAGTCACCCTCATAAGCGTTTGCAGCACCTCGCGGGGCGATTTTTACTTCGTTTTTTATTCCCTGAATTTCCTCACGATTTAATAGAGATCGCCAGCACCCATAAGCCTTATCTGCCTGACGAAGCATTTCATTTCTCCATTTCTCATTGCGGAGATTATGCCGCTGCCATTGTAAGTTCAACCAACCGGGTTGGTATTGATATCGAAATACCTACTCCCAAAGTAGATCGCGTACGGCACAAATTCCTGCACGTTCAGGAGATGATACCGTTTGAAAAGGAACAAATACCTCTGTCATCGTCCCTTCCGCCATCCGAAAACAATTATTTACGTAAGCTTACCCTTCTGTGGAGCGCCAAAGAAGCGATTTTTAAATGGTACGGCGCGGGAGAAATCAACTTTGCCGGGCAAATAAGAGTAGAGCATCCCGGCAATTTTATCTTTACCCCCGAAAGAGGCGTATTGCAAGGATGTTTTGTAAAGGAACAAAACACCCAATTGATACTGCCCTATATCAATTTTGACGCTCTCTGTCTCGTCTGGGTAATCACATGAATTTCGAAAACGCTAATGGTCAACCCTCCATCATAGCGCCTGGGCGGAATCCTTTTTATGTCTCAATTCCTCCTGCATCCGGATTGCCCATTCCGTCAGATCCCGGTATTCTTCGGAGCTCAGCTTCGCATCCTGATGCATGATCAGGTATGATTTCAGGGGCATCTTCCTTTCCTCCATCATCTCCTGGATCTCTTCAAATTTTTTTGTTGCTTTTTCGGGAGGGTAATTCGCGAATTCCGAGAAATTCAATTCTTTCTTCGCCTGTTGGATATGCAAATTCATCCACCAGCTCACCGGTTGAATATGATAGTACCAGGGGTATTCCCTGGTATAATTGGAATGGCAATCATAACAGGAATTATACAGGTGCATCAAAATATCCATAGGCACATCATACGCCGTTGCGATATCAGATTCCGGCTCTGCATCCGTTTCGTTTCTTTCGGGGGTAAACAAGGGGATTTGAATAATAAAAAAGAAGGCGGCAATGCCAAAAAGTATTTTTTTCATCTTTTTCATAATCCGGCATTTCCGTTAAAGTTAATACAAACCATGCGCTTTCTTTACCGGATTCAGGAAATTGATCCATCTGCCTTTGATAATTTGTACCTTTATTATCCATTTTTTAACCGATAAATGTTTAATTATGAAAGCTTCTAAAACATACCACTGGTTGCTATCAGGTATCTCTACGGCAATCCTGATGATCTTTTTCTCAACTGCCGGTTTTGGACAAACCTCACAAACACTGAAGGGAGAAGTGCTTGACTTATCCTGCTATATGACCAGCGGCGCAACAGGGAAGGGGCATAAAGCCTGTGCCCAGGGCTGCCTGGACAAAGGACTTCCTGCCGGAATTCTGAATAAAGCCGATGGCAAAGTATATCTGCTTGTAGAAGACCACAAGAAATCAGACGCTTACAAATCCGCTCTTAAACACGCTGCCGATAACGTGGAAATCACGGGTAAAATAATCAGTAAGAACGGAGTGCAAAGCATCGTAGTAGAGGGCGTGAAAGCAGAAGGATAATATTCCATCAGCCAAAGCATTAAAGCCATCCTGGTAAAACAGGGTGGTTTTTTTTATACCTGCTTTTTAATCTTTGAGAGGGAAAATTTGTACTTTGTCTGATAAAGACTCCGATAAGCCTGTCCGGAAAATCCGTTTCCATATTTTTTCGCTGTTTAAAATCATCCCAAATGATGAGGTATATAAAAAATCAAACTTCTAACGCTCCTTACCGTGTTGTTCTCCTGTTAAGCTTCATGGTTCTGCTTTTTTCCTGTAAGCAGAGAGAAAAAATTGCCGGTATTGACCCTGCTTTCAGTCAGTACGTGGAAGGATATACTTCCGGGGTCATTTCAAAAACATCCGCCATCAGGGTACGCCTCACCTCGGTATCATCCACCACCCATTCATTGAATGAAGCCTTGAAAGACCCGCTGTTTTCTTTTACTCCTTCGGTAAAGGGGAAAGCGTACTGGACGGACGCAAGAACCATAGAATTTCAACCCGATGAATATCTGACACCGGGGCAGCTATATACTGTAAATTTTAAGCTCGGCAAGGCCACGGAGGTTCCCGCCGCGTTCTCGAATTTTATTTTCAATGTTCAGGCAGTAAACACGGGCATACAAATTACCCAAACCGGACTGAAGG
>JACFNM010000147.1:0-1378 GCA_019454915.1 Chitinophagaceae bacterium | reverse complement strand
AGAAAAAACATTGACTGTACAATATCTGAATCAATCGCTCCCTGTAAGATGGGAGCACAATGAAAAGGCAAAGATTCACCATTTTACCGTAGAAGGAATCAGGAGAGATAAATCAGCGTCCTTCCTGAACCTCGAATGGAACGGCAGCCCGCTCCATTCAAATGAAAGCGGACACCAGGAAATTGAGATTCCGGCTTTGGGAGATTTTACCGTTTTAAATATTCAGGCGGTGCAGGAAGCAGAGAATTACGTACTCATCCAGTTTTCCGAAGCGGTAGCCACCAGTCAGAACCTGGACGGGTTGATTACGGTAAGTGACAACAGTAATCTGAGCTATAGTATCAACGGCAGTGAAGTAAAATTATACGTGCCGGAAAACTTTGACGGAAACTATACCGTAACCGCCTATGAAGGTATCCGGAATCTCTGGGGCAATAAACTGCCCAAAACCTATACCGGGAATCTGTTCTTCGAAAACCGTCTTCCCTCGGTAAGTATCCAGGGAAAAGGAATCATACTGCCTAACTCGGGCAACCTGGTACTGCCTTTTGAGACCATCAACTTAAGCGCCGTTGACGTGAGTATTATCAAAATCTACGAAAATAATATTCCCCAGTTTTTACAATCGAACAGTTATGAGGGCGATTATGATTTGAGACGCGTGGCTTCACCCGTTGTAAAGCAAACCATTCGGTTAGATAATGACAAGACCCTGGACTTACACAGAAAACAGAAATTTTCACTTGACATTGATAAGTACCTGAAAACCGAACCGGGCGCAATTTATCATGTTACTATCGGCTTCCGTCCCGAATATTCTTTATATAATTGTCCCGCACCCGCCAACAAAGACGATGATGATGAGTATGCTTCCTGGTATACTTACGGTAGTGGCGAAGGTGATTTGGACAGTGATGCCGCATTCTGGGATGCCTATAATACCTATTACCCGTACGGCTATAGCTGGAGAGACCGGAACAATCCCTGCAGCCCGTCTTATTACAATAAAGAAAAATGGGCGAGCCGGAATATCCTCGCATCACATATCGGATTGACGGCTAAGAGAGCCAATGACAACAGTATGCTGGTGGTGGTTACAGATATCCTGAATGCGCAACCACTCAGTAATGTGGATTTAGAATTACTCGATTACCAGCAACAGTCGTTATTCAAAACCAGGAGCGATGCCAATGGGCTGGCCAGTTTCCACCTGAAGAAAAGGCCTTACTTATTAATTGCTACCAGGGGTACCGAAAAAGGCTACCTGAAATTAGATGACGGCAATTCTTTGTTGCTAAGCCGCTTTGACGTATCGGGTGTTGAAGTGAAGAGCGGACTGAAAGGATTCATCTTCGGCGAACGGGGTGTATGGCGTCCG
>JACFNM010000701.1 GCA_019454915.1 Chitinophagaceae bacterium | reverse complement strand
CGAATGGTCAGTTCACCGGTGGTAGGTTCTTTTTCTTTTACGCGGCTGTAATACAAAATACTCCTGAAAAAATCGTGCTTCGGCGTTTGCCTGATAAGCAATTTTTCCATGAGATGGAACCCCTTTTGTAAAGCAAGTTTCTCAAACTCCGCGCTTCGCTGATAGGGCAGGAGTACACCAAAACGTCCTTCTTCCTTTAGATTCCGGCAAATGATATCCGGCAATGAGGTTAGAGTTAAACCGGAATCGTGTCTGGCCATATTCTTCGGCGCGCTATCCGACTTCAGATTGTTTTCATAAAAAGGCGGATTACAAATGATGAAATCAAATTTCATCCCCAAAGGGAAGTGGAGTACATCCCCCTGCCATACCCGGATTTGTGCTTTCCAGGGGCTGAGCCGAACATTTTCATTCAATTGGCTACAGGCGTCGTCATCTTTTTCGATGGCATGGAATTGCCCTCGGATCTTTTGGGCGAGCATCAATGTCAAGAGCCCGGTTCCCGCGCCTATATCCAGAACGCTGCTTCCGTCTTTGACCCGATCAGCAAAGTATGCGCCTAATATGCAGGCGTCGGTGCACACTTTCATAGCACATTGCGCCTGGTGTACCGTGAATTGCTTGAACCGGAAAAAAGAATTACCCATAGAATGAATGCCGCACTCGGGTAACGAATGCTATTTCAGTATTTCTGCCAGGAATAACAAAGTATGCTGCCAGGCGCGTTTTGCCATCACTTCATTATAATCCGGTGAACGCGGGTCCGTAAATGTATGTTTGCAATGTGCATAAGTAATGATCTGCCAGTCTGCGTTACCATCATTCATCTCTTTAATTAACCGGGTCATTATTTCAGGAGTCACGCTATTGTCATCTGCCGGGTTCTCAATAAGCATCTTAGCATGTAGTGCATTGTTGGGGCGATCAGCATCTTTTCCCAAGCCACCATGAATAGAAACAATTCCTTTCACGGGAAGATTTCCTCTGGCTGCTTCCAACGCACCGGTGCCCCCGAAACAATAGCCTATAACCGCTATTCTCCCGGGATTGGCGCCTGATTTTTTCAGTTGATCCAAGGCCAGCGAAATGCGATGCTGATAGGCTTTGTAATCCTGGCGATATTTCGCCGCAATACTTGCCGCCGCACTGTTGTCCGCAGGAATATTCCCTTCTCCGTATATATCCGCTATG
>JACFNM010000146.1 GCA_019454915.1 Chitinophagaceae bacterium | reverse complement strand
CCTACTTCTCTCTCCGTTTTCCTCAAAAGGAAATACAAGACTGGGGAATACAATTCATGAGATCAGTAAGGCGCAACAACGAGACCAGCACCTGGAATCCTGTTAACCCCGACATAGATGGATTCATTAATCAATTTGGTATTCTGCATGGACTAAAAGATATTAAACCGCCGCTGCGCTTAAGCTTTTCTCCGTACCTGTCCGCCGGGTACAGAAGTACGCCCGAAAAAGAAGACTATCTTCAACAGGGTTTGTATAACGGTGGTATGGACGTGAAATACGGTATCAATGAAAGCTTTACTTTAGATGCTACCCTGATTCCGGACTTCGGTCAGGTAGTGTCGGATAATCTGGTAAACAACCTTACTCCCTATGAAATCCTGTTTGAAGAAAAGCGGCAGTTCTTTACTGAAGGAACGGAAATTTTTAATAAAGGAAACTTATTCTATTCACGAAGAGTCGGCGCTACACCCGAACTCTTTGAAACAGTGCAAGATGATGTAGATACCAACCCGGATTTGAAGCTGATAAAGAATCCGACGGCAACACGGTTATATAACGCCATCAAGATATCGGGGAGAACTGATAAAAAATTGGGAGTGGGCATATTCAACGCAGTCACCGCTCCGGCACAGGCGATTATAAGGAATACGATCACGGGAAAAGATTCTTCCGTAAAAACCGAACCTTTGGCTAATTATAACATAGTTGTACTGGACCAGGCCTTAAAGGGAAGGTCGTACCTCACCTTTACCAATACCAACGTGTTGCGGGAAGGAAACAAAAGAGATGCCAACGTCTCTGCCGTACAACTTTCCGTTTTTGACAGAAGTAATACTTATCAACTCTACGCCACCGGGCATTACAGCAAGATATGGGGGATACAATCCTATGACGGCTACCATACTTCTCTGAATGCAGCCAAGGTAAGCGGGAAATGGCAGTATTACCTGTTGAATAGTATTTTTTCACAACAATACGACCGTAATGATTTGGGCATTATACTCAGACCTAACGATGTAACCTACGAAGGAGCCATCAGTTACAACCAAAACACGCCTACTAAAAAATTTCTGTCTTACCGCTATTCCCTGTTGACGACCCTGAAATATCTCTATAATCCCTATGTTTATAGCAATTATAATATCCAGGCAACTGCGTTTTGGATTTTACCCAGTTTCTGGGACGTCAGTCTGACCGCGAATGTTAATCCGACATGGGAGCATGATTATTTTGAACTGAGAACTCCCGGAAAATTTCTGGCCTATCCACAATTATATCAACTGATACTGTCCGGAAGTACGGACAGTCGGAAGAAGTTCTTCTTTAGCTATGGAGCTAATTACGGAACTTATACAAAATACAGCAACTCGTATTTTGGACTCGATGCGGGGCTGCGTTACCGATTTGGGAACCGCCTCAACCTGGATTTGGAGTTGAGTTCAGTTCGGGAAGCCAATCAATTAGGTTATGCCTTTGAACGGGAACCAAACGGCGACCCGATAGCCGCTTCAAGAGACAACTATTCCTTTTCAACTGTTCTTTCGGGGATTTACCATTTTACCCCCAGACTGAATATTACTTTACGTTCCCGCCATTACTGGAACAAAGTTAATTATAAGGAATTCTTTAATGTAAATCCCGTCGGTAAAATCACTCCACGACAATTCATCTACGACAAAGATCAAAATGTCAATATCTTCAACACCGATGTTTTTCTGACCTGGGATTTCAGGCTGGGCAGCCGATTCATCGTAGGTTACAAGAACTGGCTGGGTGACAACGAAGTGGTGATTCCATCCAGCATGCAAAAGAACAGCTATCTCTTCAATTTAACCAGGCAATTCGGGCTTCGCCACGGAAATGAATTTAGTGCCCGGTTTATTTACTTTCTCGATTATAACCGGCTGCGTAAAAAGAAATAGAGGATACCTTTTCGTATCTGTTATTCAATCGTTATCAACTTGTGCAAAAATGCCAGGCGCACCAGGTCGGCCGTGTTCTTTGCTCCCAATTTAGACAACAGGCTTTTTCGGTAAGTATCTACCGTATTGTTACTAATATTCAATTTAGCAGCCATTTCCACATTGGTATAGCCATCTTTAATAAGATTAAGGACCTCCCTTTCTCTTCTTCCTAAAATGATATTTTCCGTATTTTGTTGTTCAGCGGCATGAAGCGTTTTAGCCACATCAAACGGCAGATAAGTCTTACCTATGGAGGCCAGGTGAATGGCTTCTGTCAGCTCTTTCTGGCTGGCGTTTTTCAATATATAACCGGAAGCGCCATTGTCCATCATCTCCCTGATATAACTTGCCTGATTAAAAGTGCTGATGCCAAGGATGGCCATTTCCGGGTATTTTTCTTTTAGTTCTTTACACAAATCCACTCCGTTACCGTCCGGCAGGTTGATATCCAGGAGTAATACATCCGGCTGTCTGTTTTTCAAAAAGGCTTTACAGGAGCCTACGCTGGAAGCAGAGCCGATCAATTCAATATCCCGCTCATTGGAGAGCAGGGATCGAATACCCTCCACTACCATATAATGATCGTCCGTGATAAATACTTTTATCATTTATGCAATATTAAATTCAAGGTTAACAGCAGTGCCCTTATCGGGTGACGACTGTAAATCAATTTTTCCGTTAAGCAACTCAACTCTTGAACGGATATTCCTCCAGCCCATTCCGCCTTTTTCCTCACTGAGCCTGGTATCAAAGCCCTTACCATTATCCTCCACATTGACTACTAATTTATCATTTTCATTGAATAGCTGAACCAACGCTTCTGTTGCCCGGGCATGTTTGATGACATTATTTAATAATTCCTGTACAATACGATAAATGGCCAGGGCTGCTGATTTTTCTACTTCTTTGTCTTCCAGACCCATGGATTGATAGACCACCTTTACCATTCCTGCCTTATTAATTTCTGCAACATAATCTTTCATCGCGGCATCCAGTCCGTATCGCACCAATACTTCAGGCATCATATTATGCGCCACGCGGCGCATTTCCTGAATGGAGCTGTCCAGCATATCCATACTTCTTTCGAATGCCTGCCGGTTTTCTTCGGTCATGATTAGGTTTCCTTTCATATCCTGTAATGAATATTTTACTCCTGAAAGCATACCGCTTAGTCCATCGTGCAGATCCTTAGCCAACCGTGCCCTTTCCTGTTCTTCACCTTTTAACACCGACTGTGCGGCACTTAATCTTTGTTCGGTTTCAAGTTCACTAATGCGTTGTTTTTGAAGTTTTTGCTTTTGATGGTAAGTACGGAGTGAAAGCAACAAGATAATGAGTAGCGCTGCAGCGCCTCCAGCGAACAGGTAGTTCATCGTTTTTCTTTGACCAATCTCAGCTCTTTGTATTTGAATAGTTGCCTCCTTCTTTTGAGTTTCGTACTTTTTTTCTAAGTCCTGAATATTCAATTGTAGCTTCTCATCCATCACAGCGTTACCAATACTATCCGATCTTCCTAAGTAAACAGCGGCATATTTATAATCGTGCATGGCATAATGAAGGTTGGAAAGCTCCTCTAACGTTTTTCGCATTTCATCTTTTAATCCGGCCGCGCTGGCGAGATTTAAAGAGCTATCAAGAAATTTCTTTGATTCTTCAAACTGCTCTTTCCTGAGATAATAAATACCCAATGCCCGGTAAGCGATAGCTTTATTGGGTATGTTGTCCGTTTGCCCGCTGAGCCACAAAATGCGTTCGGCCCTCTCTTTAATTTTTTCCAGATTGAATGTATTCAGTTCTATGTGTATAATATTGATTAGAACGGTTGCCTCTAAGTTGAGGTTGTGCTCAAGCCGGGCAATGGACAGGGCCTGATTCAAATAGCTGAATGCACTATCATTTTGCAATTTGCGGCTGAAGTTGTTGGCCAGGTTCATACAGGAAACGGCAAACAAATCGCCATCTCCAGCTTTACGAAGTAATACGACGGCTCTGCGTCCATAAGCAATGCCGCTGTCATATTTTCCAAGCTGGGTATTTAGCGTCTGCAGCAGGTCATTTATCTGCCCCTCCACTAATATATTATCTCCCCCCTCAAAATAGGGGCGTCCCCTCAGATAATATTCGATTGCTTTTTTATACTCTCCCAGATAATTGTATGATGTGCCAGTGTTGAATAGCGATTTGCCCTGATATTCCTTATCATTAATTTTAAAAGCAAGATCAACTGCCTGCAGATTGATAGCAAGAGAGGAATCAAACTTCCCTTCCATATTGAGGAGGTAAGTGTAGTTGGCAGCAAATTTCAGGATGCCCCGATTATAACCGATTTTTTGACTGAGGTCACGAGCCTGACGGTAATAATCTTTGGCTTGGAGAGGACGTTCGTTTTCAAATTCCCTTCCAATATTCAGCAGCAACAGTACTTTATTAGAATCTTCTTTAGCCGTTTCTATTTCCGATAACAGGCTATCAAGTGGCGTTCTCTGTTGGGCACTCAACATACCCATCCGGAGCGAGAGTACTAAAGCCACCAACAATTTAAAATATTTAAAAAGGTTCATATTCAGCTTAAACGATAATTCATAAGCATAACTAACCCCGGATTTCATCCAATAGTACAATCTGTCACAAATCGAACTCAATATTTATTGCTGTACCGGATTGATCCGATGACTGTAAATCAATTTTTCCATTAAGTAATTCAACCCTTGAACGGATATTTCTCCAGCCCATTCCACCTTTCTCCTCACTAAGTTTTGTATCAAAACCTTTCCCGTTATCCTCTACATTTACCACTAATTTTCCGTTTTCAGTAAATAGCTGGACCAGCGCCTCCGAAGCCTGTGCATGCTTAATCACATTGTTCAATAACTCCTGCACAATACGATAAATTGCCAGCGCAGTCGATCTTTCTATTTCTTTGCCTTCCAATCCCATGGATTGGTATATAATCTTTACCAGCCCGGCTTTGTTAATTTCTGCTACATAATCTTTCAATGCCGCATCCAGCCCGTATCTTACTAACGCCTCCGGCATCATGTTATGAGCCACACGGCGCATCTCCTGTATGGAACTGTCCAGCATATCCATGCTTCGTTCAAAAGCCTGCCGGTTTTCGGCGGTCATAATTAAATTACCTTTCATATCCTGTAATGAGTATTTGATTCCTGATAACATACCACTCAGCCCGTCGTGCAGGTCTTTTGCAAGCCTGGCTCTTTCCTGCTCCTCTCCTTTCAGCACAGCCTGAGCTGCACTGAGCCGCTGCTCTGTTTCCAATTCACTGATACGTTGCTTCTGCAATTTTTGCTTTTGATGATAATTGCGGTAGCCGAGTATCACAATAACGATCAGACCTAATAATCCGCCACCAAGAAAATAGTTGATGGTGTTTTTATTTTGTATCTGAAGTTGCTGAATCTTTTTTTCATCTCTGAGTGCCACAATCTCTCTGTCCATTTTGTCAACCCTGAAGCGGGTTTCGAGCATGCTTATTTTGTTTTTGACATTATCCGAACTTAATTTATCTGCCGCATCTTTAAAAAGCTGATGATATTCGTAAGCTTTTTTATAATCGCCTTGTTGCGCGTACCACCCTGCATAAAACTCATATACATCAGGCCATCTGGGAATCATATTATTTTCTTCAACAATCCGGTGAAGAGAAGTGAGCGTTGTGATAAAGCCTTTGTCTCCGTTATCCTTCTGGCAACCGGCCAGGCTTGTTAATGCGGTGACCTGCAAATTAACTTCACCGACAATTTCCGCATAATGAAGGGCCTTTTTGTATAGTTCGATTGCCTTTTTGGGATTTTTATAATAAAACTCCTCCACATCGGCGGCATTGAGGTAGTAAACATAGAAACTTTTGTCATTGTTGAGGTCTTTGACGAGCTTCCACGCTTCTTTTAAAATTGAATCTGCCAGCGGATAATTGTCTATGTCTTCATAATAGTTTGCCCTGTTCATTAATTGGGTTGCCAACAAGCGCTTATCATCAAAATTGCGTGCATACTGAATGGCCTGCGACGAATATTCCAATGCTTTATCCGGCATATTGAGGGCCTGGTAACAAAGGGATAATCCGTTGGTTACAATCACCACCGATTTATTATCCAGTTCGCGAAATATTTTTTCACCTGCCAGAAAATCAGATGCAGCCTTCTCATAGTCACCCAACCGGTAGTAAAGGTTGCCCCGGTTATTATAAAGATGGCCGTTATTCAGCCGCATATCTCTGGTGGTATCATTTTTAATAAGCGCTTCAGCCGAATCGGCATACAGAAAGGCATTTTCAAATTTTGCAACATTTTTATAGTAAACCAAGCCCAGTATGTAACCTGTCGTAATCCCCCACTTAAAGTTTATTTTTTTGCTGAGCCGGATCATCTCTTTTAGGTAAGGTTCCATTCCCGAAGTATTGTCATTAACCACTGACTTCATGTATTCATAAAGTGCTTCCACTTTCAGGCTGTCAGTCTTGGCCAGATCAACAGCCTGTTTAAGGCTGTCAGCAACATCCTTCTGTGCTATGACATTCAAAGAGAATGACCACAATAATATGGAGGTTATCAGGTACCTTAATTTCATATTGCGTAGGTTATTCCGGCACTTTCTGAGATCTTATGTAATTTTTCTGAAAGAATCTATTCAGGTACAAATTAACGTATTGCCACCATAATTTTGACTCCCCTTTTTAGGTGATTCAAAAAAAGCGCTCTCCCCGATTCGGGTGAACAAAGTTTCTTATCGGTTATACAGCCCATGTTATGAGAAAATGACTCCGATACAAATCTGTCAAAAGAAAGGGAAATAGCAGCTATAAAATAAAAAAGATATCCGATCCTCATTCCCCTAAAAAAGGGAGTGTACCGGCAAAATTTTCACTTCTTTAAGGGAATGAAAAAAATGAAATTCCTGCCCAACTTTAGGTCATCTTTCATTACAAAAATTCTAAGCTATGTATCGCAATTTTTCCTTGTTTCTTTTAGCCGGTTTCTTATTCCTGTTTCAGGATAGCCAGGCAAAAATCTGGAGAGTGAACAACACTCCCGGAGTGAACGCAGATTTCAACCAGGTAAATACGGCTATTGCTGATAGTCGGGTAACTAATGATGACACTCTATATATAGAAGGTAGTGCAACAAGTTACAACTACTTTACGCTCAGCAAAAGGCTGGTGATCATTGGTAATGGTTACTTCCTGAGCGGGTCAGGCGGCAATTCCGGTTTGCAGTATAATACATTATCAACAAACGTTAATACAATTATTTATGATTCTGCAGCGAGTGGCTCCCAGATAATCGGTCTGGAAGGTTTTGATTTACGAAATTCTAACAATGGTTCAGGTACCGATAATATTATTATCAGCAGGTGCAGTTTTAGGGGTTTCGGCCTCAATTATACCCCGGCACCTAACACAACAATGGAAGGATGGGAGATCAGGCAATCCTATATTAACGGCACGATCAGCCTGAATGATTTCGTTCTAAAAAACTGGACATTCAGAAACAACATCGTGATGAATCCAGTACAAATGGGAAATGTGGAAAACAAAGGGCATATCATCCGGAATAATGTTTTTAGAAATACGGTTAGCATATACGAGGCTTATTTCGCCAACAATATTATCAATAACAGTACATTCACGGCTGTCAATTGTGTGGTAAAAAATAATCTGGCAATTGGCACACCTGCGGGCTTTACTCCTTTTGTGGGAAACAATAACAACAGTAACGGCTATACAGACGCTGCCATGTTCGCGGGTGCAACAGGCAACAGTACGGATGGACAATGGCAATTGGCTGCAGGTTCCCCGGCTAAAGGTGCAGGACTTACCATAGGTTCTGTCACAAGTCCTGACTGTGGTGCATTTGGTGCAACCGATCCTTACCGGTTGTCGGGTATTCCAAACATTCCCACTATTTATCAATTGACCGTTCCGGCTACCGTTCCTTCGGGATCCAATACAATGTCAGTCACGTTCAGTTCGAAGAATAATAACTGATAATTTTTTAAACCGATACAGATAGCCGGTGGCGAGACCAGCCATTAAGAAAATCCTGGTGCTCCCTGGTTCCTCCATTCCATGGCGGCAAAAAGAATAGCATTCGAATGACAGTTAATAACACCCGCCACTATAGGGAAGGACAGGTTATGACACGAGTTATGAAAGAAACCAATAACCGAAAAGCACTGTTGTGGTAAAAAATAAACCGTAAAGGAATGAAACAGCATTTACTCCTTTTTATCCTTTTGCTCTGTTCAGTATTTTCATATAGCCAGGATGATCCGCCATATCCTCCTGCTCCCGCTGCGCCACAGCAAATTACAGCCGCGGAATATTTTATAGACAATGACCCGGGCGTCGGTAAGGCCACCGCTATATCCGTCACGCCCGGAACCGATATTAACATCACAGCCAATTCCGTAAATCTTTCCGGAATTACAAATGGATTTCACTATATCGGTTTAAGAACACGCAATGCAGAAGGAAAATGGAGTGCTACTGTTTTGAAATCTTTTATAATCGATTTTGATCCCGGCTATGACGCCGTGGCGCCTGCACAAAACATCATCGCCGCTGAATATTTTATTGATAACGATCCCGGATTCGGTAACGGTCAACCCATTACCATCGCACCGGGAATAAACATTATAGACGCAACAGCCATGGTAAATGTTACGGGTTTACCGCTTGGAGTACACAAGCTGTATATCCGCACCAAAAACAATGAAGGAAAATGGAGCCTCACAAACATACAGGACTTCATAATAGATGCCGACCCTGATTATCCTATTATAGCACCTCCCCAAAATATCGTCTCGGCTGAATATTTTATAGACACTGACCCGGGACACGGTAACGGTCATCCCATCACCATCACACCCGATGTAAACCTGATGAACATATCCCAAAATATAGACGTGTCAGGACTGCCTTTAGGAATACATAAACTATACATTCGTACCAGAAACAATGAAGGTAATTGGAGCACAACCAACATACAGGACTTCACGATAGATACTGATCCGGCTTACCCAACCGTCATTCTCCCACAGAATATTGTTTCAGCAGAATATTTCATTGATAATGACCCAGGTCATGGTAACGGATATCCGATAAGCCTTACTCCGGGAACAGATATTTCAAACATCACCTTATCCGCAGATATCTCCGGTCTGACAGATGGCGTACATCAATTTTACCTGAGAACCAAGAGCAACGAAGGAAAATGGAGCCTTTCCACTATTCAGGATTTCACCGTAAGTGGAGATCCCTCTTATCCTTCTTTACCTGCGACTCCCGAAAATATTATTGCAGCAGAATATTTTATTGACGACGATCCCGGACCCGGTATGGGCACAACTATCCCTATCAGTCCGGCAACTGACCTTCAAAACATCTCCTTTTCTGTGTCAACAACGGGGCTTTCCAAAGGCAGCCACACCTTATATCTGAGAACCAAAAGTCAGGAAGGAAGATGGAGCTTTTCCAACGCTTCAACATTTTTTACCGATGAACTGTCCATACAACCCGATACGCTCGATTTTGCAAGTGTACCAACGGGTATATCATTTGGAAAAAACATCGTGATTAAAAACAACAGTCCTGCTGCACAAACCATCAGTTCAATCAGCATAGGAACAGATTTTAGTACAGATGCTGTTACGCCAATTCAAATAAATCCCGGTGAAACTGATTCTCTTACGGTAAAATTCACACCAACAACTACAAATGATTATCTGGATTCTATCGTTTTAAACACCGGTTCAGGCAGTTATTCCGTAATACTCACGGGCAAAGGTGTCAATCC
>JACFNM010000145.1 GCA_019454915.1 Chitinophagaceae bacterium | reverse complement strand
CGGCAGCAGGTATACTTTGTCTGCCATGATCGGGTCGGTCATAATCGTAGCAGGATTGCTGTTAATTAATATAACCGTCACTCCCTCCTCACGCAGGCTGCGAATCGCCTGGGTGCCGGAATAGTCGAATTCACAGGCTTGTCCAATAACGATGGGTCCTGAACCGATAATCAGGACTGTCTTAATAGAATGGTCTCTGGGCATTGTAATAATTCAATTTGTAGTAATTCGGCGGGTAATATTCCGTATAACCTCCTGAAGAGGAAACTGAAAAAACCGGGCAAAGTTAAGGGATGAAGGATAAAATCGGCAACTCAAAAGGCTATTATTTCAATAAGTGGTGATTTTGGGGATAAATTGTACATGGCACAGATCGGTAGAAGACAGCGATACACCACTTTTCTATAAGGATGGAGTCCATTGGTAATCCGGCGAAATAGGCAGATGGAACGGGAATACTTATATTAATGGATGGGAGAGAGAAGAAATCGGGGGCGTATAAGAGAGGCATTGAAAAGAGTTCCGTTATATTCCATAAAAAAAGACACCGGAAGATTCAGGTGTCTGATAAAATAATCTTTTTTGCAAGAACTAACCGGTATGGAAGGCCGATAGCTCGAATTCATCGAGCAGGATTTCCTGGTGCTGAATCTTACGCTCATCTGCATACCTGTCTTTCACTTTGGTGATGAAACGTTGTTTTGCAGTTTCTCCACGAAAGGTACCGATTATTGTTCCTATCATAATGCCCAAAGCCAGTACGATTTTTCTTTTCATGCCTTTCATTTTTCAAATTGTGGATTCAACAATATAGTAGACAATATAAAGACGAAAAACGCTGTATTATAGTCTAAAATATTATACTCTCTGTAATGGTTTTTGGGCTTTTCATAGTATTTTATCTAATATCAATTATTGGTAACCATGGGATAATTGATGAAAAATACAAGAACCATGCTATCAGACTCTATTTTCTCCCGTTTTAATACTTTCACGAATGTTTTCGCAGAAGGAAGAGAATCTTCGAAAATCATTAACCCCAAGCCATAAAATCAATTGGGAAATACCGATTGCCCTATGCTTATTTTCTCAAAGAGAATGCCAGACTAAAAGCGGAACCGGATTATTCTCTATTTAAGATTTTTTTATGACTTAAATGGTCAGCAACCCAATCTTTCGCGCTGTCTGATAAACCGACTACGGATAAATTGATTTTACAGAGTAACCAATCAGGAGTAGATTTGTTACCTGACACATTTGAATGCTAATACTAATGAGGGTTTTTATTTTATTTACGTTGCTTTGGGCAACAAGTTCTTTTGCTCAGAATAGTTCAACCGGAATCTATCCGAAGGGATATTTTATCAAACCGCTTGATATTCCCGCTTCGCTGGCGGGAAACTTTGGTGAACTGAGGCCGAATCATTATCACATGGGGCTGGATTTTAGAACGAACCGGATGGAAAACCTCCCGGTTCATGCAGCCGCAGACGGCTATGTCGCCAGGGTGAAGGTGGAGCCCTTTGGCTATGGTCGGGCCGTGTATATTTATCATCCCACTGGACTCACAACGGTATATGCCCACCTGAATACTTTTTTCCCGGCGTTGGAAGCGTATGTAAAGGAGCAGCAATACAAGCTGGAATCATGGAATGTTTACCTGGACATCCCGCCGGATCTGTTTCCTGTTAAAAAAGGTGATTTGATTGCCTATAGTGGTAATACCGGGGGTTCACAGGGTCCGCACCTTCATTTTGAAATCAGGGATACCGAAAAAGACGCTAACCTAAATCCCTTGCTTTTTGGCTTGCCGGTAGCAGATAATGTACCACCGGTAATCCAACGCTTGGCCATCTATGATCGGAACCGAAGCACCTATGAACAAACACCGAAAATGATCGCTTTGAAGAAAATGCCGACCGGTTATGTGACCACTCCGGCAATTATCCCGGTGTCGTCAGATAAAATAAGTTTTGCCGTATCTGCTTATGATTCTCAATCAGGATCGCCGAATCACAATGGTATTTTTCAGGGTATCTTATACCAGGATAAAAAAGAGACCATCCGCTTTGTCATGGATACTATCCACTATGACAATACCCGCTATATGAATGCCCATATTGACTATAAAACAAAGGCAAACGGTGGTCCCTACCTTCAACACCTGTCGGAATTATCCGGTTATGTCAACAGTATCTATAAGAAGAAAGGCGGTAGCGGCGTGTTATCTTTAAAAGAAGGGGTAATCCACGAGATAAAGGTTGAGATAAAAGACGCCGCCGGCAATACGTCTGTATTGAATTGTAAAGTACAGTACAAACCGGCTGCCAAAACTTACCCTGCCCTGCCGGGAAAGATGTTTTATCCCTTTATGGTAAATGTAGGCGAGGGGGGAGAAGACTGCGAATATTATATCGGTGAAAAGGGTTTGTATGATTCGGTGCGCATCAACTATAAGAGGTTTGAACAAGCGAATCCGAAGGTGGTTTCCGCTACCCATAAGATCGGCGCTGCCTATATACCATTGCAGGAAGCGCTGGTAGTGCATATAAAACCGGACTCCACCCTGGACCCCGGGAAAGCGGACCGGGTAGTTATGCAGAGATTTGAAGGAAATAAAAAGGAGATAAAAAAAGTACAATGGCAAAACGGCTGGGCGGTAGCCCGTTTTTTAAGCTTTGGAAACTTTCAGTTGGTACTGGATGAGGAGCCGCCGAAGATTATCCCTGTTAATTTTAAAGATGGGCAGGACGTAAGCAAGTTATCCCAATTGGTTTTTAACGTAACGGATGATATGGGGAGTGTAAGAAATGTACGTACAGAACTGGATGGCAAATGGTTACGGTTTACGAATGATAAGGCGAAAAGTTTTCTGTATCGTTTTGATGAACACTGCCCGCCCGGTAATCATGAATTAAAAATCAGCGCATCGGACGAAGCAGGAAATGTGACGGAGGAGATATTTACTTTTACAAGGTAGAGCTTTGGCTATCCTTTGAATGATTAAAATACCTGTTCCTATTCACCTGAATTGAGTTCATATAGGATAAGTTCATTTCTATTTTCTATTTATGGTAAGAGAAAAAATTTGGGTGGTCGTATTATTATTTTTTGTTGAGTGCGGTTTTGCACAGCAACGCCCTGCAATGGATTTTGAAAAATATGATCCGGTTTCAACGCTGAAAGTGCCATCGCATATTATTACCCGGGCAAAATTTCCGTTTATTGACGTGCATAACCATCAATGGAGTCTTTCTGCACAGAACATTCCGTCCATATTGAGGGCTATGGACACGCTGAATATGGCCCTGATGGTTAACCTGAGTGGCGGTAACGGAGACAGGTTAAAGGAGATGGTGCAGGCAGTTCGTAATGCCGCTGCCCAACGTTTTATCGTATTTGCCAATATTGACTTTAACGGGATAGGGAACGTTGGTTGGACGGAAAAGGCTGTTCTGCAATTGGAACGTGATGTTAAGAATGGCGCCAACGGACTAAAAATCTTTAAGAACTTAGGGCTTTTCGTTAAAGACAGCAAAGGTGAACGTGTGCCTATTGACGATGCAAGGCTGGATGCTATTTGGGAAAAATGTGGCGAATTGAAGATTCCCGTGTTGATTCATACCGCCGACCCCAAACCTTTTTGGGATCCGGCAGATGAGCACAATGAGCGATGGCTGGAGATAGCAACCCATCCGGGAAGGAAAAGAGGTCCAAACGATCCCGTGCCCTGGGAGCAGTTGATCGAGGAGCAACACCAATTATTTAGAAAACATCCGGCCACTACTTTTATAGCAGCTCATTTTGGCTGGTATGCTAATGATTTGAATAAATTGAGCAGCCTCCTTGATGAAATACCCAACATGATGATTGAATTTGGAGCCATCATAGCTGAATTAGGCAGACAGCCCAAAGCTGCGGGGAAATTTTTTGAGCAGTACCAGGACAGGATTCTCTTTGGAAAAGACAGTTGGGTACCGGAAGAATACACTACTTATTTCAGGGTACTGGAATCCGAAGATGAATATTTTCCCTACCATAAAAAGTACCACGCCTTCTGGCGTATGTATGGCATGGGTTTGCCAGACGAAGTTTTAAGGAAAATATATTATAAAAATGCATTGAGGATTATTCCAAATATTGATAAAAGCCTTTTCCCTTAATATCTTTTCCGAATTTCCTTTTATCTTGCAGCCCCTTTAAACGTAATAAATATGGATTACAGTAAGATTGTTTCGGTAACCGGATTAAGCGGATTATTTGAATTGCTGAGTTCTAAAGGTGATGGAGCTATCGTGCGCTCTTTAGACGACAAGAGCACCCGCTTTGTCTCGTCCCGGGTGCATAATTTTTCACACTTAGAGAGTATCGAAGTGTATACGACCCATGATAATGTGAATCTCACCGATGTTTTTCAAAAAATGCAAGCAGCAACAAGTGTGTTACCCGATGATAAGGATAATGCTGCCGTTAAGAAATATTTTGAGGAGGTGTATCCCGAGATGGATTTTGAAAGGGTTTATACCAGTGATATGAAGAAGATGGTGAAATGGTTTAGGATTTTGACTGCTAATCAGGTTGAAATAAAGATTGCCCAACCCGAGGAAGCCCCGGCAGAGCCTGGAACGGCAGAACCGGCACCCGAAGCCGGTCAGGAACAGAAAGCCGATACGGCAAAACCCGCGAAGCCAAGAAAGGCTAAAGCGGAAAAAGAAGAAGTTTCCAAAGAAGAAGCGAAGCCAAAGAAAAAATCTTCTGCAACAAAGAAACCCGGGGAATAAGGTCCACAAATCATAGTTGAGAAAAAACCGTTTTTTCCCATGAAGCGGAGTTTTTGCTATTCCCCTTTTCGTCATTTAATAAAGACCAATCATGATTCAGGCAAATGCGGATATCCATAAGAAGAAGAGAGAATTTTTACCGGAAGATTTTACAGTCACTACCTGGGAGGCGTTGGAACCTTATTTCCGGGATTTATCGGAGCGTTCTATTGCTTCGAAATCCGATTTGGAGAAATGGTTGAAAGATTCGAGCGAGCTGGAAGCGGCTTTGTCGGAAGATGCCTGCTGGCGTCAGGTCCGTATGACCTGCGATACGGAGAATAAGGAACTGACGGAAGCGTACACTTATTTCTATACGGAGATTCATCCGCATGTGCAGCCCTATGCAGATAAGATCAACAGAAAGTTGATAGATTGTCCCTACACAAAGGAGTTAGACCAGGAGAAATTTTTCACCTATCTGCGTTCAGTAAGAACCAGCATAGAACTTTTCAGAGAAGAAAACATTCCTATTTTTTCAGAGCTGAGCGTATTACAGCAGCAGTATGGCGCCACCGCAGGTAAAATGATCGTGGAAGTGGAAGGTAAGGAGTACACCCTGCAGCAGGCGGCTAAGTTCCTGGAAAATGAAGACAGGGAGCTGCGTGAATTGGTGTACCGGAAAATAAATGAAAGAAGGCTGCAGGACAAGGATACTTTCCATGAGTTGTTTACCAGGCTGGTGGAGAAGCGTCACCAGGTAGCGCTGAATGCAGGATTTGAGAATTACCGGGATTATGCATTTGTAGCGAAAGGCCGCTTTGACTACACCAGGGAAGATTGCTTTCTTTTTCATGAAGGAGTTAAGCAGCACGTGTTACCGCTTGTGGACAACATCCTTGAAAAAAAGAAGCAGAAATTGGGATTGGAGGTTTTGAAGCCCTGGGATCTCGAGGCCGAGCCCAAAGGAACAGAGCCGTTGCATCCTTTTGAAACCGGTAGGGAATTGCTGGAGAAATCCATTCAATGCTTTGACCGGCTGAGACCCTTCTTCGCAGATTGTTTGCGGAAGATGGACAGCTTACATCGTTTTGATCTGGACAGCAGAAAAGGGAAAGCGCCCGGCGGGTACAATATGCCTTTGGCCGAAAGTGGGGCTCCTTTTATTTTTATGAACGCTGCAGGACAAATGCACGACGTTACGACTATGGTGCATGAGGGAGGACACGCTATCCATTCTTTTTTAGCACATCCGCTTGAATTGTCTGCTTTTAAAGAATACCCCATTGAAATGGCCGAAGTGGCCAGTATGAGTATGGAACTGTTGACGATGGATTATTGGGATACCTTTTTCAGTAATGAAGATGATTTAAAGCGAGCAAAAGAACAGCAACTGGAGCGGGTAATTACCATTATGCCCTGGATAGCTACCATTGATAAATTTCAGCATTGGGTTTATGAAAACCCTTTCCATACGGTCGAAGAAAGAACTCATCAGTGGATGGACATCTTGCAGGAGTTTTCTTCTAAAATAGTAGACTTCAAGGGGTTAGAGTATTATCGGCGCATTTCCTGGCAGCGGCAATTGCATCTTTTTGAGGTTCCATTGTATTATATCGAATACGGAATAGCACAATTAGGGGCTATTGGTATGTGGAAGCAGTTCAAAGAAAATAAGGAAAATGCTTTGGATAATTATATGAAAGCATTAAGTTTGGGTGGCACGAAAACCTTACCTGAGTTGTATGCTACCGCAGGATTAAGGTTTGACTTTTCACCAGCCTATATAAAAGAATTAATGGATTTTGTTCAGTCGGAAATGACAGCCTTGAACAAATCATGAAATAGCTACTAATCAGAGCCTTAACCAAAAGCCCTGTTGTTTCTACACCGGGGCTTTTATATTTTCGCCGCAAACAGGCTCCTTTATCTTTGTTGCATGAAATACTTCGGGGAATTATTACGCTTATTGGAGATGGAAAGAGAGGAGGACCGGAAAGGTTACCGTCAATATATTGAAAACTCCTCAGTAAATAATAGAAGAGAGAACGGATTAACCTGGTATCCTGTAGCTATCAGGGATACTGAGTTAGGAAGAGGAGATTACCTGACCGTAGAGGTAGAACGTACAACCCACCAGGATATAGCGCATCAGCTACGCTTTGGAGCTTCTGCTGTTCTTTTTTCTAATCACCATCCTAAAGAGAACCGGGTGGAAGGCATCATAACCTTCCAGGGTGGCAATCGCTTGAAGCTGACCCTGCAAACCGATGAACTGCCCGACTGGACAAGGGATGGAAAACTGGGCATTGACCTGCTTTTTGATGAAAACAGTTATGATGAAATGATGAGCGCATTGAAGCAGTCCCAGGTGCTGAGTGAAAAAGCCGGAAAAAATCAACTAATCAAAATACTGACGGAAAAAGGAGTAATTGATTTTGATAATAAGCTGACCACTTCCCCTGCGCCTAACATTAATCCTGTCCAACAATCAGCGGTTGAAAAAATATTGACCGCCCGGGAGCTCGCTATTGTACATGGGCCTCCGGGCACGGGCAAAACCACTACGCTTGTGCAGGCCGTAAAGGCATTGATTCATCGCGATCATCAACAGGTATTGGTAACTGCTCCCAGCAATACTGCTGTTGATCTGCTCACGGAAAGGCTATCGGACGAAGGGCTGAATGTGGTGCGTATAGGAAATCCGGTAAGGGTGTCGGATCACCTGATGTCACTCACGCTGGACGGCAGAATGGCGGATCATCCGGAGATGAAGTCAATAAAGAAAATGAAAAAGCAGGCCAATGAATTCCGTATCATGGCCCATAAGTATAAACGAAACTTTGGCAAGGCGGAAAGGGATCAAAGGAAAGCTTTGTTTGATGAGGCGCATCGAATCCTGAAAGATGTGGAAAGGACGGAACAATATATAATAAATGACCTGCTTTCCCGTGCTCAGGTGATAACCGCTACGCTGGTAGGCGCTAATCATTTCACGGTTCGCCATCTCACCTATCCTACTGTGTTTATTGATGAAGCCGGTCAGGCGCTTGAGCCCGCCTGCTGGATACCTGTTCTGAAGGCTCAGAAGTTGGTATTGGCGGGGGATCATAACCAGTTGCCACCCACCATCAAATCGCAGGAAGCGGCGAGGCAGGGACTGGCGGTCACCCTGCTTGAGAAATGCGTCAAATCATATCCTGAATCTGTGGTGATGTTGGAGGAACAATACCGCATGCACGAAAAGATTATGGAGTTTTCTTCAGGACAATTTTATCAGCATAAACTGAAAGCCCATCCTTCAGTGGCGAAGCATTTATTGTTTGAAGGAGATCTGCCCCTTGTCTTTGTAGATACCGCCGGCTGTGGTTTTGATGAGCAAACAGAGGGAGCCAATATTTCAAACCCCGAAGAGGCAGCTTTTTTATTCAGGCATTTGACTTCATTAGTGCCGGAGTTAGAGGCGCATTATACTCCGGACAATTTTCCTTCTATCGGAATTATATCACCTTACCGGCAACAAATTCAATTACTGAAAGATCAGATGTTACATTCGCCGGCACTTCAATTGTATAAAGAAAGGATTACTATCAACACGATAGACAGCTTCCAGGGGCAGGAAAGAGATATCATCTATATCAGCCTCACCCGTAGTAACTCCGATAGCCGGATAGGCTTTCTTTCTGAGATCCGGCGCATGAATGTAGCCATGACTCGTGCCAGGAAAAAATTAATAGTGATCGGTGACAGTGCTACCCTGAGCCAGACTCCTTTCTATGCTGACTTTATCTCCTATGCAGAGCAGATGGGCGGATACAAGAGTGCGTGGGAATGGTAGGGTCACTACAAAATCATCATTCGATTTAATGATGCCCGACTATACTCTTCATTTTTTGAAGTCCCGTTTTAGCAACCTGTACGGGATCTTCACGCCAATAGGTTTTATTGAATAGCTCCAGGGAGAGTACCTTCACTCCGCCCATCATACGAAGGTCATGAATGATTTGTTCAAATGGCGCCGCACCGTCTCCGGGATAAACGCGGTCGCTGTCTGTTTGTTCATTAACCGGTTTTGTGGCGGGGTAATCATTCATGTGAACGATCTCTATGCCTTTAGCGCCAACCAGTTTCAGTCCGTTGAATCCGGAACCTCCGCGGAAGAGATGATAGATGTCCGCCAGGATGCAGGCGTCCGGATCATCAGCAGCCGCGGCAATTGCAAGCGCTTGTCCCAAATGGTAAAGAGTTCCGGACGCGCCCCAAAATTCCAGTTGAGGTATAACCCGATATTCCCTTCCCAACGCCAAAATATCATGATAATACCCACCCACCTGTAGGAAATCAATCGGGTCGTGTTTTTCCACTCCGGCCGGTGGAGCGGCGATACGCCGGCAATCTAAGGCAGCTGCTATTTTCATTTCCTCTTCCAGGTTCTTTACTCCGTCCTTATGCTTGTCCGTATCATTCACCATCCAGGTTGTAAAACTGATGATATTTTCAACCTTTAATTTTCTGTCCGAAAGATAGTTGGCAAGACTGCTCAGACTTTTTCCCTTCGCTAAATATTCTTTTATTGTAGTTATCCATAATTCTACTCCGTCATATCCTGCTTCAGCCGCAATATCAATTTGACGAAGCAGGTCTGTTGTTTGTCCGCTTATTGTACTTGTATTCAGACAATAGCGAAATTGGGTCTTATCTTCCTTTGTTCCAGCCATAGTAATAGAGGGCAGAGCTGCTGTAATGACAGTCGTGCCGGTTAATTTTAAAAGATTACGTCTGTTCATTATATTGATTGAGCATTCTATCGGATAAAGATGATGATTTTATGGATAGATTCCAATGAAATATTTTCTTTCATTGATAAAAAAGACGGGCCCTCTCGGAAGTTTCCGAAGCGAGGTATCGGCTGAGAAATGCTTTCTGTTCTCTGTATCGCGTATGGAGCTGCAGCAATTGCCTGCGAATAGCTTCCGTATTGTATTGAAAATTCTCAACCAGTAACCCGATCTGATCTAATTTTTGACGTGCTTCAGTAATA
>JACFNM010000700.1 GCA_019454915.1 Chitinophagaceae bacterium | reverse complement strand
AGCGATTGGAAAAGTTGTTTTCACGCACTTTCAAGTTCATTGCTATCTGCAGGATTATTCGCTGATGTCTTCATATGGGATAACTTTCACGATAGATTTATAATCAGCGATCTCGTGGGTATAAGCGCACAGAACGGGTTTGATACGACTACTCATCCGGGAAGTAAAACCACTTGGAACAGACTTGGCCGTCAGGAAAGAGATGATGTCCAGCGGGAATTTGACCCGGCAAGTGGACGGCATAATCTAAAGTAAAGGTTCAGGGCGCCATAAAAATAGTGATAATAATGTAGCGGCAGCACAACTAACCCCGGATCACCTTGCCTGGGTTCGACACGGGTACACTCCAGGTTTTTTGTAACCCTTTACATCTGCCAGTAACGAAAATGAAAGCGATATACGAAAGACAATGCAGATACATCGGCTTGCCTGATGATGAAGATGATTTTAATTTTACTGAAAGGTTTATTGCCTTAAAAACAGATTGATGAGGAAATTACACTTAATGCTTTGATAAAAAACAACTTATCCCAAATAAAACTACCGGAAGGAAAGTAAACTTAAATATTGATAAGTTTACTTTTTCAAGTTAAAGTAAACTTATTTGAAAATAAATTTACTTTCCTAAGGTGATAATGAAAAAGACACTCGATATAGAATCCTTCAGAGCGGGTCATTTTGAGAAAGGTACCGGCTACAGCTATTTTGTGCCAGAGCCTATCAATAATCAATGGCAGTGGAAGGATGCCCAACTCAGCACTTTACTGGAAAAAGCATCTATCAGCTTAGGCGAACTTAACTCCTTTGCACGGCTGGTGCCCAATATTGACCTGTTTATTCAATTACACGTCACCAAAGAGGCCGTTATTTCAAGCCGGATTGAAGGTACGCAAACCAACATTGACGAAGCTTTATTGCCGGAAGAGGAAATAAACCCTGAAAGGCGGAACGATTGGCTGGAAGTACGCAACTATTCGGAGGCCATGAAACATGCAATAAAAGACTTGGAAAAACTCCCGCTTTCATCCAGGCTGCTCTGTAAAACCCATGAGAGACTCCTCCCAGGAGTGAGAGGAAAACATAAAATGCCAGGTGCATTTCGCAAAAGTCAAAACTGGATTGGCGGAGCAAGTTTGAATGATGCAGTATTTATTCCGCCGGCGTATACTTAGGCGCTGTAAATAAATTAACGTCTCA
>JACFNM010000144.1 GCA_019454915.1 Chitinophagaceae bacterium | reverse complement strand
GTGCCTCTTTTTGTGGAACAGGGTGAATTCATCAGAATCAATACAAAAAGCGGGGAATACGTGGAAAGAGTAAAACAGTGATTTTTGGTTATATTTACTGTGAATTCCTATCTTAGCCGTCCATTTTAAACGAATTGCCGGTTTTTAAAACTAAAATTTTGCCCATGGATTTCAAGCAAATTCAGGAACTGATAAAGATTATCAACAAATCTAATATTGGGGAGATCAGTATAGAGGAGAATGATTTCAAGATTAAAATAAAACAAAAAGAAGAACACGTCACCCAGGTGGTATCGTCCGCCGCTCCTGTTGTTCAATCTGTGGCCGCACCGGTTCAGATAAGCGCAGCATCAGAAAAGTCCAAATCTTCTTCCGATACAAAAACCGATAACCTGCTTACGATAAAAAGTCCCATGATAGGCACTTTTTATCGCCGCTCCTCACCCGACAAACCCCTATTGGCGGAAGTGGGTGATGAAGTAGCTCCCGGAAAAATCGTTTGTATTATTGAAGCCATGAAGCTTTTCAACGAAATTGAAAGCGAAGTAAGTGGCAGAATCGTTAAAATACTGGTGGATGATGCCAGCCCGGTAGAATACGATCAGCCGCTGTTTTTGGTGGAACCTAATTAATTTGAAAATTTGAAAATGAGCGAATGTGAAAATGGGCGATCTCATTTTTAAAAGGAAAAAATCAACTTTCAAATTTTCAAATTCCAGAATTTTCAAATTGAATCCATGTTCAACAAAATATTAATTGCTAATAGGGGTGAAATTGCTTTGCGGGTTATCCGTACCTGCCGTGAGATGGGTATAAAAACCGTTGCCGTTTATTCTACGGCTGATAAGGACAGTCTGCACGTAAAATTTGCCGATGAAGCTGTCTGTCTCGGTCGTCCTCCCAGTTCAGAGTCGTATCTGAACATTCCGCAGATTATGGCGGCCGTAGAAATTACCAACGCCGATGCCATCCATCCGGGATATGGATTTTTAGCCGAAAATGCAAGATTTGCCCAGATATGCTGTGAGCATGGCATTAAGTTTATCGGACCCACTCCGCAAATGATTACGGCGATGGGCGATAAAATTACCGCCAAGGAAACCATGATCAAAGCGGGAGTGCCGGTAGTACCGGGCGGTGAAGGTTTATTAGAAAGCGTGGAAGAAGCGAAAAGCCTGGCAAAAGATATCGGCTACCCTGTTATCCTAAAAGCCACAGCCGGCGGCGGCGGAAAAGGAATGCGGGTGGTATGGGAAGAAGCCGAACTGGAGCATGCCTTTAATACAGCCAAAGCAGAAGCGGGAGCCTCCTTTAAGAATGATGGACTCTACTTAGAAAAATACGTGGAAGAACCCCGTCACATTGAAATACAAATAGCGGGTGACCGGTATGGTAAGGTTTGTCACCTCAGCGAAAGAGATTGTTCCATCCAACGGCGTCACCAGAAATTGGTAGAGGAGTCTCCCTCACCTTTTATGACAGATGACCTAAGGGAGAAAATGGGAGAAGCCGCAGTAAAAGCTGCCTCGGCGATCAACTACGAAAGCGTGGGTACGATAGAATTTCTTGTGGACAAACACAAGAATTTCTATTTTATGGAAATGAACACCCGCATCCAGGTAGAACACTGCGTGACGGAAGAGGTTACCAACTTCGACCTCGTTAAGGAGCAAATAAAGATCGCTTCCGGAGAGTCTATTTCAGGAAGAAATTATTATCCGGAAATGCACGCTATAGAATGTCGCATCAACGCTGAAGACCCCTATAATGATTTCAGACCCTCACCCGGAAAGATAACCGTATTGCATCAGCCGGGTGGTCATGGCGTTCGCATAGATTCGCATACCTACGCCGGATATGTAATTCCTCCTTACTACGATTCTATGATTGCTAAGATCATTGCCGTTGCCAGAACCCGTGAAGAGGCAATTAATACGATGAGCCGTGCGTTAAGTGAATACGTAATAGAAGGTGTCAAAACCACTATCCCCTTCCACCAGCAACTGATGCGTAATGAAGACTTCCGAAAAGGAAATTTCACCACGAAGTTTTTGGAGTCTTTTAATATGCTGTAAGCAACGGAATAAAATTCATGCATGTATTTCTTCAGGGGACAATACCCGGGTGCTAACTATAGCAAAATTCTGAAATTCCTTTTATTGTTCGTTCTCCATCAAAAAATTAGTTTACTTTATACCTGATTATCTTTCACTTTTCTCTCTTTAGTGGAAAAATAAAGTAAACGATTGACTGCATGAATGCTCAGAAAATACTGGTAATCGGTAGCTCCAATATGGATATGGTAGTAAAGACAAATCATATTCCCGCTCCCGGTGAGACCGTCTTATCCGATTCCTTTTTCATGAATCCGGGGGGTAAGGGCGCCAATCAGGCCGTGGCGGCAGCCAGGCTGGGAGGCAGCGTTACTTTCGTTTCCAAACTCGGAAAGGATCTGTTTGGCAGTCAGTTCAGGGAGTTATTCGATGCGGAAGGAATGGATACGCGGCATCTGATAACCGATGAGGCGCTGCCAAGCGGTGTAGCGTTGATCACCGTGGATAAAGAAGGAGAAAACAGTATTGTGGTGGCGTCGGGCGCCAATGCAAATATGACTGTGGATGATATCAACCATGCATTGCATGCATTGGATGGCGCCGCCATTATTTTAATGCAGTTGGAGATTCCTGTAAATGTGGTGGAGCACGTTGCATCTTATGCCGCATCCAAAAATATAAAGGTCATTTTAAATCCTGCACCTGCCGCCCCTTTAGCCAAAGAATTGCTCCGCAGTATTGATATATTAACACCCAATGAAACTGAAGCAGCCCTGATTGCCGGAATACCGGTCAACAACGTAGAAGATGCCCGGAAAGCCGCTATGCTCATCCGGGAAAAAGGCGTAAACACGGTGATCATAACCTTAGGCGCTAAAGGCGCCCTGGTCTGTGAAAGCAATCATTGTACCCTCGTGGAGGCGAAAAAAGTACGTTCCGTTGACACTACGGCAGCAGGCGATGTTTTTAACGGCGCCCTGGCCGTTGCCCTGTCGGAAGGAAAAGACCTTGCAACAGCCACGCGCTTTGCCTGTGATGCCGCCTCCGTATCGGTTACCCGGCCCGGCGCCCAATCGTCTATCCCTCGTCTCCGGGAATTAAACGAACCGGGAAAAGAAAATAACTAAAATTGTCCCTGCTATGTTTATCGTTGAAAGTTATCCCTTAGCCATTGTCTTCTGTTTCATCACCATGCTTTGCTGGGGTTCATGGGCCAATACGCAAAAATTGGTTCAGAAAACCTGGCGCTTTGAATTGTTTTATTGGGATTATGTGATCGGAATCTTTTTATTCTCGCTGATTGCGGCGTTTACGCTGGGCAGCTTCGGCGAAGGGGGGCGCCCGTTTTTAGAAGATATTGCACAGGCCGATCCCGCGAATATTCGTAATGCCGTCATTGGAGGCATCGTATTTAACCTGGCCAATATATTACTCACCGCAGCCATCGCGGGCGCGGGTATGGCGATTGCGTTCCCGGTTGGTATAGGACTGGCGCTCATCATCGGTGTGTTGATCAATTACATCCTCCTGAATAAAGGGAATCCCACCCTCCTGTTTTCGGGAGTTTTGCTCATCGCCGCAGCCATTATCCTTAATGCAGCAGCGTATAAAAAACATGCGGGCATTTCGGGTAAACAGGGAATTACAAAATGGATTATCGTTTCCGTCATCGCCGGTATATTAATGTCAACATTTTATCCTTTCGTAGCCTCCGGTATGGACCTCGAAAATTTTGTTGCACCGGCCATAGGCAAGATGACGCCCTACACCGCCTTCGTTGTTTTTGCCGCAGGTATTTTGCTGAGTAATTTCGTATTCAACAGCATATTGATGAAACGACCCTTAGAAGGCAGCCCTATCCGGTACGCGGATTATTTCAAAGGAGGCACGGTACACCTCATAGGAATTTTGGGTGGCAGTATATGGGGAATCGGAAATCTTTTCAACCTGATTGCCGCCGGAAAAGCAGGACCCGCCATTTCATACGGATTGGGGCAGGGCGCCACGCTCGTTGCCGCGTTGTGGGGTGTGTTTATCTGGAAAGAATTCAAAGGCAGCAACGTTAACGTCCGGAGAATGATTACGGCTATGTTTTTATGTTTTGTGATCGGTCTCGGGCTTATTATTGCGGCAGGCGAGTGATTCGTACGGACCATTTATGCTAATTTTATTCAACGATATATGTATAACATGAAAAGACTGGTATCCCTTTCCTTAATAATGATTTTTGCTGCTTCTCAGCAAACGCAACTTATTGCTCAATCAAAAAAGCACAAACCAGTACCGATAATCCTCGATACGGATATCGGTCCGGATTATGACGATGTGGGTGCCGTTGCCGTACTACATGCACTGGCCGACAAGGGAGAAGCGAAGCCACTGGCCATTATTGCCAGCAATAAGAATAAACTGGTAGCGCCTACTATTAACATCCTGAATACTTATTTTGGTCGTCCCGACCTGCCCATAGGCGCACCCAAAGCAGCCGATGCACCCGACCACGGCGCGGTACAACAGTGGCCGGAATTATTAGTAAGCAAATACCCGCATACCGTCAAAAGCACCGATGAAGTGCCGGATGCGGTTGAATTATACCGGAAATTGCTGGCTGCTCAACCAGACAAGAGCGTGACCATCGTAACCGTAGGCTTTCTCACCAACCTGGCTAATTTGTTGAGTTCGCCACCCGATCAATATTCAAAACTCAACGGGAGAGCATTAATCGCCAAAAAGGTAAAGCGACTGGTTTCGATGGCAGGAAAATTTCCCGCCGGACGGGAGTACAACGTGTTTATAGACTCGATAGCGTCCGAGAAAGTATTCATGCACTGGCCTACGCCACTTATTTATAGCGGGTTTGAAATCGGTGAAAAAATAATTACCGGCAAACAGCTAATCAATAATCAGAATATAGTGAATAGTCCCGTTAAAGATGCCTTTGCGAAAGCAATGACATACTGGAAGGGTGATGATAAGGGCCGGCACAGTTGGGATCAATCCGCGGTATTGGTCGCTGTAAGGGGCACGTCTCCCTACTATCGTGTTCAACGTGGGCACATCGTGCTAAAGGGAGGGAATAACGAATGGAAAAATGACCCGAAAGGGATGCAATCTTATATTATCGAGGAAATGCCGGTAGAAGAGGTAAGAGCCGAAATTGAAGCGCTGATGATGCATCAGCCAAGCGCTCAATAAGGGGCCGAGAAATTATACATGGCTTTAAATACATTTTTTCAGTTAGGCCGATAGAGGCAGAGAGCGGATCGCCATAAACGGGTTTTATCCACCTGTAGCCCGGATTCAGTTCATGGCCTTTGATTCAATACCTCTACAATTACATCGCCTTCCCGGGAAGGCGTAAGTTCGACTTTTGCCGGAACAATGAATACCCCCGTGGGATAGATTTGCTTAACGGCATTCAATAACTCCTCCGCATCTTCCCGCGTTCTGAAATTACCGATTTGAACTTTGAAATAAGGACTATGATATGTAAGATAGGTACTTTCGTCCGGAAATACGCTTAACAGGCGTGTCTTCACGTTTATTGCATTCTTCCTGTCGTTGGTGTTCACCACCTGAACCCGGAATCCCTGCAGGCTTTGCAGTGTCCTACGATATATATTCTCATTAATCTCCCGGCTTTTTTGAACCAGCAAACTGATCCTCGAATCTTCATTCACGGATACGTTCCGCAAAGAATCCCTGAACGCATCCTGTGCCATTACCGTTGCGCCTAAAAACAAAACAGAAAATAAAAAGCAAGTCTTTTTCATTTCGGGGTATTTAATCCAAATAAGCCTCCGCTAATATACATACTCTTTCTTTTAATCCGCATGTAGCGCGAATACTCCCATCTTTATAAACTGTTAAACCGACCGTTCATGGCGTCTCCGGGTGGAGTAACGATTGACGGTCATCGGGTTAGAAGATTCTGCTCTCCTTCACAATATCCACACTCCTGCTCGACCCGATTCTGTCAGCGCCTGCTGAAATGAGTTCGCGGGCAAATGCGTAAGTTCTGATTCCACCGGACGCTTTGATCTGAACGGATGCCGGAAGGTTTTTCCGCATCAGCCGGACAATGTCAACCGAGGCGCCCCTTTCTGAATAGCCCGTGGAGGTTTTGACAAAATCCACCTCCGCGGCGCCATATAGCTCACAACACTTTACGATTTCATCCTCCGTAAGCAACCCGGTTTCAATTATCACTTTTATCTGTCGTTCTTTGCTTCTGATTATCGGTAGGATATGGTTAATTTCATTGGCAATAAAACTCCAGTCGCCATTTTTTATCGCAGTAATATTAACAACTACATCCAGTTCATCCGCTCCATCCACTATGGCCAAAACTATTTCCGCGAGCTTAGCTTCTATAGCCGAATAACCAAAAGGGAAGCCGATTACTACGGCCTTTTTCACACCAGCTTCTCCGAGCAGTTCGCCGGCATGTTTAACATATAACGGAGGAACACATACAGCCGCAAAACCATTCTTCTTTGCTTCTTCGCAAAGCTGTCTGATATCCGACAGCATTGTATCGGGCTTCAAAATACTATGGTCTATATAAGAAGCTATGGTTTTCACCGTCCGTTAAAAGGAGCTGTCTCGCTGAAATATTAATTATCTGCAATTACACTATATCCGGTTAAGCATCCTTACCGTGGCAATGTTTGTATTTCTTACCGCTTCCGCAGGGGCAGGGATCGTTTCTGCCAATCTTAGGGCCCACTCTTACCGGTTCATGCTTAACCGCAGTACCTGAAGGATCAAAATAATCATTTTCGTTAGCTGCATAATCATCTCCGCGGGCATCAATCTCGTCTTTATTAATCTTCAGTTTACTCATGTCGGTCTTCTGTTCTCTGCCTTCCCGGATTTGTCCCCCGGCCTGCTGCTCTACCGGGATAGCGGCATGGCAAAGGAAGGATACAATATCCCTGTTGACATCACCGTCCATATTCCGGAACATTTCAAAAGCCGTAGTTTTATAAATAACCAGCGGGTCCTTCTGTTCATAAACTGCTGTCTGCACACTGTGCTTTAGATCATCCATCGCGCGAAGGTGCTCCTTCCAGGCATCGTCAATCACCGCGAGGGTGATGGTTCTTTCCAGGGCATTCGCCAATTCATTCCCCTTAGACTCCAGGGTCTTTTTCATATTCGCCAGCACCTGAATACCTTTCTTCCCATCGGAGAATGGAACCACCACGTTTTCTATATGATTACCCTGAAGCAATTTGATGTTCTGGAATACAGGCATGGATTGTTGTTTCAGATTATCCTTTCTTTCCTGGTATCGTCCTACCGCTTCGTTGTAGAGTCTGTCCGCTAATGTATTTGTCCCGTCTTTCAGAAGTTCCTCCTGGGTAATGGCGGTATCAATACCAAAATGAATGATCCCCGCCAGCTTAAAGCCTTCATAATCTTCCTGCTCCTTAAAAGAGTTCGCCAGCCCTTCGGCTACATTATAAAATGCATTATCCAAATCAAGCGCTAATCGCTCTCCAAAAAGCGCATGTTCTCTTTTTGTATAAACAACATTTCTTTGCTTATTCATTACGTCATCATATTCCAACAGCCTCTTACGAATACCAAAGTTGTTTTCTTCTACCTTTTTCTGCGCTCTTTCTATGCTCTTGGTAATCATACTATGCTGAATCACTTCGCCTTCTTTATAACCCATCCTGTCCATCAGGGCGGCTATCCGCTCGCTACCGAACATACGCATCAGATCATCCTCGAGCGAAACATAAAACTGGGATGTACCCGGGTCTCCCTGACGACCGGCACGCCCGCGCAACTGTCTGTCCACACGTCTTGATTCGTGTCTTTCCGTACCGATAATAGCAAGTCCTCCCGCTTCCTTCACTCCCGGCCCGAGCTTAATATCGGTACCACGACCCGCCATGTTGGTGGCGATGGTAACGGCGCCGCTTAAGCCCGCTTCTAATACCACCTGCGCCTCTCTCGCATGCTGCTTCGCATTCAGTACATTATGCGGAATTTTACGCGCATGCAGCATCTTGCTTAATAACTCACTTACTTCCACTGAAGTAGTACCCACCAGTGCAGGACGTCCGCTGTTTCGAAGTCTTTCAATTTCTTCAATAACGGCCTTGTATTTTTCACGTTTTGTTTTATATACCAGGTCCTGCTCATCTTTTCTCACCACCGGAATATTGGTAGGGACAGATACCACGTCTAATTTGTAAATATCCCAGAACTCGCCCGCCTCAGTTTCAGCCGTACCGGTCATCCCCGCGAGTTTGTGATACATACGGAAGAAATTCTGTAAGGTGATGGTAGCATAGGTTTGGGTAGCCGCCTCCACTTTTACGTTTTCCTTCGCCTCAATAGCCTGATGCAGACCATCGCTGTAACGGCGACCTTCCATAATACGGCCGGTTTGCTCGTCCACGATCTTAACCTGTCCGTCAACCACAATATATTCCACATCCTTCTCAAACAGCGCATAAGCTTTTAATAACTGTTGTACGGTATGAATACGGTTGGCTTTTAAAGAATAATCACTCAGTACCGCCTCTTTTTTCTCCAGCTTTTCTTCCTGCGTACCCTCTCCGTTATCAATTTCCGACAATTGAATACTCAGGTCGGGAAGTATGAAGAAATTAGGATCCTCGCCTGTTCGGGTAATGTACTGCAGCCCTTTATCCGTAAGGTCAACCTGATTATTCTTTTCATCAATACGGAAATACAATTCCTGGTCAACAATATGCATATTCTTCTCCTGCTCGGCGAGGTAGAAGCTTTCTGCCTTTTGCATCTTGACACGAATACCCGGTTCACTCAAATATTTGATAAGGGCTGTATTCTTGGGCAACCCGCGGAAAGCCCGCAGCAAGGCCAGCCCTCCCTCTTTGGGATCATCTTTTCCTTCGGCTATCAGCTTTTTTGCATCAATCAATGCCTTATTCACCACCTGCTTCTGAGCCTCCACCAACTGATTAACGCGCGGTTTCAGCTGAATATACTGCTGATCATCTCCGCCTTTTGCAATCGGGCCGGAAATAATCAGCGGCGTTCTGGCGTCATCAATCAGCACACTATCCACTTCATCCACCATCGCATAATGGTGTTTCCGCTGCACCTTCTCATCCGGGTTGTGTACCATGTTGTCACGCAGGTAATCAAAACCAAATTCATTATTAGTACCGTAAGTAATGCTGGCCTGGTAAGCCTTTCTCCGGTCGTGGCTATTGGGATAATGCTTGTCTATACAATCCACCGTTAATCCCAAAAATTCATAGATGGTACCGTTCCACTCGGAGTCACGTCTGGCCAGGTAATCATTTACGGTAACAATATGCACCCCCTGATCGGCAAGCGCATTTAGATAAGCGGGCAGGGTGGAAACCAGCGTTTTACCCTCACCGGTGGCCATTTCCGCTATCTTACCCTGGTGCAGTACCACGCCACCCAGCAACTGCACATCATAATGCACCATATTCCAGGTAATCTGATTGCCGCCGGCAGTCCACGTGTTTTTATAAATTACTTTATCACCGTCAATAATAATATGCGGCCGCTTAACACTCAATTCCCTGTCGAGATCCGTAGCGGTAGATACCAATTCAGTATTCTCGGTAAACCGGCGTGCCGTCTCTTTTACCACAGCAAAAGCTTCCGGCAAAATCATATTTAACGCCTCCTCTGTCTTTTCGTCCCGCGTCTTAAGCAATTTATCTATCTGCTGATAAATCTCATCTTTCTGCATTATCTCCGTATACGGTAATTCTTCTGCCTTTTCTCTTAATTGCAATATTTCCT
>JACFNM010000143.1 GCA_019454915.1 Chitinophagaceae bacterium | reverse complement strand
AGAGAGTTTTTCCTCGTTTTTTAGGATACAATTTTTACTGTTTGAATCGTAGAATAACGAGTTATTCACATCGTAATGTTACGTGTTTTAGGTTGTGCTTTGGTGAAATTTTAAGAAAAAAGACGGTATAAATATGGCCTTTTTGTCCTGAAAGACTGTCCGGTACTGTGTTTGGGTGAATAAGACATTAGAGAGATAAAGAAAGCCGGCTGAATAGTTATTTTGTGAGGAACTTTATTATATCATATTTTGTAATAATGTGTAAAACTCCGGCCTTATCCCTGCACAAAACGGCGCCATTATCTTTATTGATCAGTTTTCCCAGTCTTTCGACGGGGGTGTCCAAATCTACGAGAGGGTATCCGGGTTCTACGACGCTTTGCACTTCATGGTTAATAATTTCGGGCGAACCGAATATCTTGCTGAACAACCCATTTTCGGAAACGGAGCCTGTGGGTTGCCCATCCTCCATTACCGGAATATTCTCAATATCAAATTGTTTCATCAATTCAAAGGCTTCGGCTATTGTTTGCGTGGGAAGGATGGAAACCATGGGTTGATTCTCTTTGCCGCCTATGATGTCTTTTACGGTTTTGGCTTCCAGGAAGCCCCGCTCCAGCATCCATTGGTCGTTATACACTTTTCCTACGTAGCGGCTTCCATGATCATGGAGAATACAGACCACCAGGTCGTCTTTGCGGAGCCTTTCTTTTAACTGCAATAGCCCCTGAATACAGCTTCCTGCGCTATATCCGCAGAAGAAACCTTCTTCTTTTGCAAGGCGCCGGGTCATGAGCGCGCCGTCTTTATCCGTCACCTGTTCGAAGTGATCGATGACGCTCATATCAAAATTGGCGGGCACGAAATCTTCACCAAATCCTTCAGAGATATAAGGATATACTTCGTTCATGTCAATTTCTCCTGTTCGGAAGTATTTGGTGAGCAGGGAGCCGTATGCGTCAATAGCCCATATCTGGATGTCAGGATTTTTTTCTTTTAGATAGCGGGCTGTTCCGGTAATGGTTCCGCCGGTTCCGGCCGTGCAAACGAGATGGGTAACCTTTCCGTCTGTCTGTTGCCAAATTTCCGGGCCGGTGGTTTCATAATGGGCGAGGCGATTGGCCAGGTTATCGTATTGATTACACAAGAAAGAGTCAGGGATTTCTTTTTCCAGCCTCTTTGCCACGGAATAATAGCTGTTGGGGTCGTCCGGCTCCACATTGGTTGGGCAAACTATCACTTCTGCTCCCAGGGCTTTCAAGATGTCGAATTTCTCTTTTGACTGTTTATCGGTTGTTGTAAATATGCATTTGTAGCCTTTAACGATCGCCGCCAAAGCTAATCCCATCCCGGTATTTCCTGAAGTACACTCGATGATGGTACTGCCGGGCTTCAGTTTGCCTTCTTTTTCCGCTTCTTCCACCATTTTCAGCGCCATCCGGTCTTTAATGGAATTGCCGGGGTTGAAATATTCAACCTTGGCGGCTACGGTGCAGGGGAGTTCCCTGGTAATTTTATTTAATTTAATGAGGGGTGTATTACCAATCGTTTCCAGTATATTGTTTTTTATTTCCATACTTCCAGTGCTTTTTGGATCATAGGGTCATCAACATTATTTATTTCATAAAACCCTTCGGAACGCCAAAGCTGCCTCGCAAATAAACCTTTCAGTCTCCTGGATAAAAATGCTTTGTCAGCCGGCTTGAATGTGCTGAATTGAATGCTATCCTGTAAAGCAAAGGCCGAAAATTCATTCCAGATGTCTTGTCCTACGGTAAACCCTTTTTCAAATTGGGCGGGGTTTTCATATTGTTTAAATGCATCCAGGTGATTGACATAATACTGGTAAACGAAATTTCCGATGGTATTCCTGGCATAAAGGCGGGTGACGTTAAAGTCGTGGGACGTGGTGTCCATCGGTATAAAAATATCCGGCGTGATGCCGCCGCCGCCATAAACGGTTTTTCCGCTGGGCGTATGATAGGCGTGCCCATTCACAATTTTGCTGCTGTCTTCTTTTACTAAAGCGCCGTTATGATACCGTTCATAAAGTTCTTCGTTATACGACCGGGTACCCTGGTCATAAGGCTTCTGAATGGAGCGTCCTAAAGGTGTATAGTACCGGGCGATGGTCAATCGGAGCGCTGATCCGTTACTCAGGCTGTATTGTTCCTGTACCAGTCCTTTCCCAAAGGTCCGGCGGCCAATGACTTCAGCGCGGTCCCAATCCTGTAGTGCGCCCGTGAGTACCTCGCTTGCTGAGGCTGAATTTTCATCCACCAGCACGATTAATGCGCCCTTTTCAAAAATGCCTTCCCGCCTGGCCCGGAATTCTCTTTTTTTGGAGTGGGTTCCCTGGGTGTACACGATTAGTTTGTCTCCGGAAAGAAATTCATCGGCAATTTCTACGGACTCCTGCAGGATGCCTCCTCCATTTCCCCGTAGATCCAGGATCAGTTTTTCCGCACCTTCTTCCCTGAGTTGCTGCATGGCTTCCATGAATTCTTCATAGGTGGTTTCGGAAAACTTATTCAACCGGATATAAGCCGTTGCGGGAGCAATCATATAACCCGCGTCCAAAGAATAGAGCGGTATGACTCCGCGTGTAATGGAGAATTCTTTTACTTCTTTGCCGCGCAGTAAAGTGACGTTTACTTCTGAACCGCGCAGACCGCGCAACCACTGTTTCACCTGATCCGCATTGATTTTGGTGCCGGTAACGGTTGAGTCTCCTACTTTTAAAAACTTATCTCCGGGTATCAAACCGGCTTTTTCAGAAGGCCCGCCTTTTAGTACGGTGATTACATGGATGGTATCTTTTATGATATTGAATTCTATACCGATGCCCTCAAAGCGGCCGGCCAGGTCCTCATTGATTCCCTGTAAATCGCTTGCGGGAATAAAGATGGAATGAGGATCGAGGTGACTCAGGATTTCTTCAATGGCGCCATCCGTAAGCGTATCACTCTTAATCGGGTCTACGTATCTGTTGGAAATCAGGTCGAGTACCTCCTGGATGGCTCCTTTTTTATCGGGGGAAAAGAAACGGGCAGTAACGGGCATGTTCTCCCTCATCTTATACCCTAAGAACATGCCGGCAATCATCACCAATGAGAAAATCAACGGTAACCACAGCTTAAATTTATTATTGCCCATCAGTCTGGATTTGTATATTATCTTTGGCTTTTAGAGCACGAATTTCCTGAATTAAGTTCAATAAAACGATGGCATCTGTAAAATTGATAGCAGATAGCGGAGCAACCAAAGCAGAATGGTGTTTACTGCAGGGGAAAAAGACGACAACGGTGTTTACCCAGGGGATCAGCCCTTACTTTCTCAATACCCGGCAAATAGCTGAAATTCTTGAAAAGGAATTACTACCCTTTATCGAAAAAGCGGGTGTAGACGAAGTGTATTATTATGGAACCGGGTGCATTAATCCCAATAACAACCTGATTGTTAAAAATGCGCTAAAGCTAGTCTTTAAAGGATTGTCGAAAGTGGAGGTAACGCACGATGTAATGGCCGCGGCAAGGGCTTTATATGGTGATGATAAGGGGGTAGCCTGTATATTGGGCACCGGGTCGAGTTCCTGTTATTATAATGGAAAGAAAATTTCGGTCAACCGGCCCGGACTGGGTTATGTGCTGGGAGATGAAGGAAGCGGGGCTTATCTCGGCAGAAAAGTACTGCAATATTTCATGTATGGTACTTTTGATGATGAACTGATGGAACAATTTAATACGAAGTATCATTTATCTGCGTCCGAAATACTTGATAATGTATATAAAAAACCGCTTGCAAACCGGTATCTCGCTTCTTTTACACCTTTCCTGTCGGAAAACCGGGGGCACTATATGATTGAAAACATTCTTGAGGACGGACTAAACGATTTTTTCTTTCAGCATATTTGTAAGTTCAAGGAAAGCTGGACGATGCCGGTAAGCTTTGTAGGTGGTATTTCTTTTTATTTTCAGGATGTACTCACACAGCTATGCCATTCCTATGAGTTTACCCCGGGGAAAATACTAAAGAATCCGATGGAGGGTTTGGTAGCCTATCACCGGTAAAATCTGCGGATCGAAATAGTTGTTAAAGGAAAAACTCAATCACGACATTCAATGGATAACTTCATAAAGATAACCGAGCAACCGTCTCCTTACCGTCACCTCGAAAAAATGCCCGTCAGGGAGATTCTTACGCATATCAACGAGGAAGACAAGAAAGTGCCCTATGTAATTGAAAAGGTAATCCCGGCGATTGAGAAACTGGTGCATGCTGCGGTGGACAGGATGTTGGCGGGCGGAAGATTGTTTTATATCGGCGCGGGTACCAGCGGGCGGCTGGCCATTGTTGACGCCAGTGAATGTCCGCCTACTTACGGGGTATCTCCGGACCTGGTGGTGGGCATTATAGCCGGCGGAGAAAAGGCCATGACACAGCCGGTGGAATTTGCGGAAGACAGTGACATACAAGGTTGGGAAGATTTGCAGGCGCACGGGATTCAGTCCAAAGATATAGTGATTGGTATAGCCGCGAGCGGGACGACTCCTTATGTAATCGGCGCTTTGCGAAAATGCCGGGAGCAGGGAATTATTACGGGATGTATCACCAACAATCCCGGCGCCCCGTTGACCGGCGTCGCAGATTTCCCGATTGAGTTGCCGGTTGGACCCGAATTTGTTACCGGCAGCACCCGCATGAAGAGCGGTACTTCACAGAAACTGGTGCTGAATATGATTTCCACGGCTATCATGATTCAATTGGGCAGGGTAGAGGATAATAAGATGGTGAATATGCAGTTGAGCAACCATAAATTACTGGACAGGGGCGCTAAGATGCTGATGGAGCAATTAAGCGGGTTAGATTATACGCGGGCAAGAACGCTGCTTGAACAATACGGCAGTGTGAAAAAAGCCCTGGAATCGCAGCAATAAGATGGGGCGCGGGGATACTTTTTATGCCAATCCACCCTGAAGTGTGTTCGGCAGTATCGCTATTGTTGATATGCGGCGTAGGAATGCAGGTAGCGTGCTAATAACAGGAACCCCGGGAACTATTACTTCATATAACCTGTGCCAGAGATTGTTGTCGGTGACACCGAACACTATAAGCGGTGAGCAACACCAACACACCAACAACGTCAGTAATTTCAGAAAACTTTGCGAAAGATAAACGAAGAAAATGCCCTGATGCTGTAATGGTGCTACGTATTATAAGCTATTAAGCAAGTGCGTAATTTGCTTTTTGAATCCGGGAAGCACAGCAGTAACGGTATTCCAAAGTAGCACAGTATCCACCGAAAAATACCCATGAATAAGACGGTTGCGCATACTTACAGGCTTATGCCATTCAACTTCGGTATGTTCATTTAAGAAAGAAGCTGGTAACTGCTCACAGGCTTCGCCAATTACTTCTATATTCCTTACAACAGCATCCATCACCATGTCGGAGGCGGAAAACTCCTGCAAGGAAAACTCCGCTGTATATTTTTCTATTTTGGCAATTGCTTCCAAAACATCTTCCAGTAATATTTTCGCGGGTCTGTCAGGCATATACCAATTTATCTTTCAGGTAGTTCCAATGCCGTTCCTTAAGGCTGCGCCGTGAAATTAAATCCACTTTTGTTTGGGCAATTCTTTCCAGTTCGTCTGCCAATTGAACGAATAGTAAAAAATCATCGCTGTGAAAATCAACAATCACATCTACGTCGCTCTGCCCGGTAAAATCATTGCGCGTCACCGAACCAAAGAAGGCCAAACTGCCTAATGGGTACTTCTGCTTCAGCCGCGGCATTTGACTTTTAATACTTTCTTCGCCGCCACGTCTTCCGCATGGAAAATGTTGAAGTTATGTATAAAGTTGACGGGGACGTGGCGAACAGTTTTCGTTAAATTTGAAATTCATTAGTCAATCACATGCCTGTTACTGCAAACAGATATATTAAACCAGCTATCTGGCAGTATAGAAATATCAAGAAAGTAGGGATTACATAATCCGCAACGTCCCGGCTAAGCACAAAGCCATTGGGAGACGTCGCGGCGAAGAAAAGTGTTTGTAATATATAACCGGCGCGGATATAGCAAAAGTCTGCGAAAAGAAGTAACCAAAAGCAGCCATTGGTATTTTTATGATAACGGCATACGCAACGCACTGGTAAGCAATTTTAATTTGCCTGCCCTACGGCAGGATATGGGCATGCTGTGGGAAAACTATATAGCGTCTGAACGGATAAAGTATAATGCTTACAAACATCATTTGGTAAACAGCTATTTCTGGCGCACCTACGATCAGCAGGAGATTGATCTCGTAGAAGAACAAAATGCCGTACTTCGCGCTTATGAATTCAAATGGAAGGAGGAGAAGGTAAAAGTTCCGGTTGCTTTCGCAAAAGCATATCCCGGCGTGCCATTTTCAGTCATTCATTCAAAAAACTATCTTGGCTTTATTATATAGGATGGTTTTATTAGCAGCGGGGCCGCGGTCTTCCTTCCCGGGTAACGACCGCAATTTGTGCTGTACGATGTCTCCGACTTCGTATCTTCTATGTTCTTGTGGAACTTTGTCCCCAGCTTTCCCAAAGGGCTGAAGTAATTGAGAATCCGCAGATCAGCACACGAAGCTGATCTGCGGATTACCCTGTTGTTTTTTGATTACAGATAATATCCTCTATGCACTTTTCCCATCTACAAACTATCGCCAAAATCTTTCCTGAACTGAGCCATGAGTTGCTGGGGCCAATCGCTGGTAGGTTCCAGACCTCCCATAAAAAATCTTAGCACCGGAGGCTCATACACAAATTTTAATCCCCCGATGAGGTGCCGGTTTTGATAGAGCCAGGTCATCCGGTCTTCTACGTATTTAATTTGCGATAGCGTAAAAACCCGGCGGGGTACTGCCAGCCTCACCAACTCCATATCGGCGTAGGTTTCATTGCCCTGTTCATCCCGTTGATTGGAAATGGATCCTCTTTCCATGCCCCGGATACCGGATACCAGGAACAAGGCGGCCGCCAATGCACCAGCCGGATATTGTGTTTGCGGGATATGTGCGCAAACCTGCATGGCGTCAATATGTGCGCCCAAAACACCCGCAGGCCGGATAACCGGTACGCCTTTTTCGTGTAAGGCATTCACGAGGTATTCTATAAAAGAAGGGCTTTGACTGATCACCGTTTCATCCAGCGTCTCGTACAGCCCGACGGTCATTGCTTCAATCTCCCTGATGGAAATACCGCCATAGGTTAAGAATCCTTCAAATAAGGGAACCAGGGTTTCCATTTCTTTGTACAGGGCGTGGTTATTGGTACAGATGCCCCCTCCGCGTGAGGAACTGAGTTTTCGCGCTGAGAAGTAAACCAAATCGGCCAGTTCGGTCATCTTTTTAATGATCTCACCGATGGAAGAAGACTTGAATTCCGGCTCACGCTTTAGTATCAGGTAGGCATTCTCGCCTATCAGGCTGGCGTCCAGTACCAGCTTGATTTTGTATTTATCTGCAATGGCCCTTACGTCGCGCAGGTTCTGCAGGGAGAAAGGCTGTCCGCCAATCAGGTTGGTAGATGCTTCCATCCTGATAAACGGTATATTGCCCGGTTGCTGCTGAATCAGTTCTTCTAATTTCTCAATGTGCATATTTCCCTTAAAGGGATGCGAAGAATCAACGACGTAGGCTTCATCATATAAAAGTTCTGCCATGCTGCCGCCATATTGAGTGATATGGGCCATCGCCGTGGTAAAGTGGTAGTTCATGGGAACAATATTCCCTTTCTTTACATAAACATTCGAAATGATATTTTCAGCCGCGCGTCCCTGGTGAACCGGCAGGTAATATTTTTTACCCAACACATCTTCCACCGCTTTTTGTAACCGGATAAAACTCTGGGAGCCCGCATAGGCATCGTCTGCCTGCATCATGGCGGCAAGCTGATTATCACTCATGGCATTGGTTCCGCTATCCGTAAGCATATCCAGGAATACATCGGAAGTGTTTAAACGGAAAGTATTGAAACCACCTTCATACAATGCTTCCAGTCTTCTTTCAATCGGTACCAGGTGAAGTTTCTGTACGATGCGGGCCTTATGCAGTTCGAGTGGAATCTTTTGTCCGTTGTAAAATTTGATCTCAGCCATAGTGCGTGCTTTTTAAAACCTGGTGATTTTGATGATAAAAATTAAAAGGATCTTAACCGGATGATTAAGAATGGGTCAAATCGGAAATTACGATTATTGTGTATTGAGAATGATAAAATCCGGGAAAACCTGTAAATATTTTCCCGAATTAAGAAATGATGTGTTAATCGTGCCTGTTTAATTCGTGAGATCCCTCTTTCGGTGTGTCTTGACCTTTTTGAAATTTTCCTGGATGATATTCTGCACCGGCACTTCTTTGATTTTACTTTCTAACCAGGAAATGATATCTAAGTACATAAAAGAGCGGCTTTCCAGCGGGTTGTCCTTGTATTGTTCCAGCTTTCTCTTTAGCCCGGTGAAAGCGGTTTTAATTTGTTTCTGATCCAGGTGGAAAGATTTTTTCAGAAAGCGGAATATCTCTTCTTCGACCACGCTGAGGTTTTGCATTTTAGCCATAAACCGGTAAACCGATTTTATCAGGTATTCCAGCAGCATATAGTTCCCTAACTCATAATGGGCTATCAGGTGCAGGAGCCGGGAATAACATTGCAGGTCAGTCCGGAGATCCATTTTCCAGTTGATGATTTTATTCAAATATTCAATGGCTTTCTCGTTATCTCCGCTGCCAAAATACAGGCAGGCGATTTTATAGTAAAACACCAGGATCCGGTGGCGATCCATCTTTAACCTGAACTGCAAAATTTTGGATTCTATCTCGGGGATGAGTTTTAAACCCGCGGTGAAGCTGCCATCTAAAAAATGTTTATTGATTTTGGCGGTGTACAGGTATATAAAAGATTGTACCTTATTGTTGTCGTTTGTGTTGGCCAGTTTAGAACGGTAAAAGTACTCGAATGATTCTAATACCGTATTGAATTTGTCATAGTTCTGAAGTAAAAAATGAGCATTGAGCAGATTGTGCAGCCCCTTGATATATAGCGGTGTATCCACTTTTTTCATCAGCGGCTCTTTCTCAAAAGCGTCCACCCATTTCCGGCAGTAACGGTAGTACATCAATAAGTCCTGGAGGATAAATCCATACCATACGTAACTCTCATACAGGTAGTGCTTTTCATAAAAGCCATGATACATACCCGTATTGGTGGGCAGGTTGGATTCAAAAAAAGTCTTGATGGCGAGACGGTCTTTGTCTCCGCGGGCGTGCCCCAGGTTGATATACCAGCTATACAATTGAAGGGAGAGATTGGATAGCTTGTTCATCATGGCCAGCTTGTCTCCCACCTCATCCACTTCTCTCGCCAGCGCTTCGGCGCGGTTTTCCATGCTCCGGGTGATATATAAGCCTTCAATCTTTTTCTCAAAAATCAGCGTTTGAAGCAGGTAAGTCAGTTGGTGTTGTTCCCGGGCGTGTTCCTTTACTTTTTCAAGCACCTTCAGACTCTGGAGATAAAGTCCTTTGTCATATAGAATACGGGAGTAGTCCATAAGCTCATGAAGCTGAAGCTGGATATTATTGTCGTCTTTTAATATGCGTAAGCTACCCAGAATCTGACGATAGAGCTGTGCTTTTAGGTTGGATAGTTGTTGTTTTTTTATGGTGGGATTTCGCTTCAGCAGCGAATCTTCGTCATAATCTTCCAGCTTATCCAGGGCATCAAACAACTGAACTGTCTTTCTACCGGTTTGGGTGGCATTGCGCTGTACAAAAAGCTTAAAGTTTCTCTTTTCGGCTTTTTCAAGTGACTTTACCAACTGAAATAACTCATCTG
>JACFNM010000142.1 GCA_019454915.1 Chitinophagaceae bacterium | reverse complement strand
ATGCCGTTTTTGTTTAGAATTTTAACGCGGCTATGCTTACTAAAAGAGAGAGAAAACCAACCGGAATTATTCCCTTCAAAAGCTGATTTTCCGATATCCGCGATAACAACTGCGCCGGCGCTGGTATCAAACGATTGATTGGAGAGATTGAAATCCGCTGCTGTAATTTTACCGAACTTGATATTCAGCTTTTCCTGGGCAAAGAGCGCACTCTGCCATACGCAAAGCAGCGTAATGATCGGGATAAGGGTTTTGCTTTTCATACTGTGTTAAATAGGTCAGAAGCTTTTAGTTAAAGTTAATAACGCTTTTTTAATTCTTCACGTATAAATTTTCAATTTTTTATTGCCTAAGAAAAAACCCCGCCTGAGCATATGGAAAAGTCGAGTCTTCAGAGGGCGCCGGCAAACAACTCAAATCAATCCTGCCACTGCAAGCGTTCCGGCATCGTTGTGGGGTATTATGCATGACATATCTGTAGCAGCATTTGCGATAAAAACATTTTCCAGGATTATAAAAGAAAAACATATATTTAAACAAATTTGAACCTCAAAAGTGATTATCTTGGGCTTTGTTGGTGAAACCGGTGCACACAAACCTGAACACAACCACAAAGCAAGAGGAAAAGATGGTTTGGTAAGTTAATGACGGTAAGTCTTTGTCACAATATCCTTCGTCGCAACACATTTCTGAGTCACGAATCGTACGTATTCATAACAAGTTAAATTTTCAATTATTATGGCAACATTTTTAAAAACGATCCGTAATACGGTGAAACATTGGTATGTACCGGCCATCATTGGTGCGTTGTTTATTGTACTTGGGGGCTATATCTTTACCGTTCCCGAATCAACCTACTTCTCGCTGGTTATGCTTTTCAGCCTGTCGTTCCTGTTTTCGGGTATTTTGGAAATTTGGTTTTCGGTGGAGAACCGCGATGAGTTAGAAGGCTGGGGCTGGTATCTCACCAGCGGCATTTTTAGTTTGATACTGGGTGTTCTGCTGCTTGCCAAACCGGCAATAGCATCGGTTACCCTCCCGTTTTTCATCGGTTTTGGTTTGCTATTCCGTTCTTTTCAGGGATTAGGATTTGCATTTGAACTGAAGAACTACGGCGTATTGAAATGGGGTAATTTGGCTATCGTCAGCATTTTAGGAATTGTATTCTCTTTTATCTTACTCGCCAATCCTATTTTCACGGGTATTTCTCTGGTCATATTCACGGCGCTGTCTTTTATCTTCGTAGGAGTATATGCTGTGGTATTATCTCTTCAACTTAAAAAATTGAAAACTTTTCCTCAAAAATTAAAAAAAGAACTGAAAGACAAAATCGAGGATCTGAAAGAAGAATATTATGAATCCATTAAGGGCAGAAAAGACTAATGAAAAATCCTGATAGCCGGAAGGCGGGCTTTGCTGCCGGAGCCCGCTTTTATTTGGTTCGCAATAGAGTCGCATCGCTTCTATACAGAAATATTATATGCCTGTTTCAGATTTCTCCCTCCGTCAATTTGTAAACTAATACCTGCCAACAAACATAAATATAACGGCAGCCGGATAATGTCCGGGGCGAATCATCCGCAGCCGCTGAAATTATCTGCTTTTTACTGTACTATACAAATAAATCTTAAGTAAAAAAGCGATCTGCATTCTCCTTTCGTACAATGGAGAGAAAGCGCTTTTTAAAAAACAATCATTATGAAGAAACTGAAACCGATTGAAGTTAGAAAGAACAAGACGATAAAAGAATTATTAGAAGAAATGATGGATACGGCATATCAGGGCAAAAGCCTGGCACGTGCTTATGATATTCTAAGAAAAATGATCAACGATGAAGACACCACTATCTTATTAGGCTATTCCGGTTCTTTATCTACCGCGGGTCAATGGAAGCTCATTAACTGGCTTATCGAAAATAATTTCGTAGATATCATTGTGTCAACCGGCGCCAATATTTCGGAAGATATTATTGAAGCAATGGGGTATCATTATTACCAGTGCCCGCCGGATTATGACGACACCGCGCTCTTTAAAGAAGGATATAACCGGTATTACGACGTCCTGGGTAGCGAATCCGAATACATGGAGATGACGGAATTAATAGCAGGATTCATATTAACGCTGCGGGAAAACTATCCTTACTCTTCAAGAGAATTTCTCTATGAATTTGGATTGTGGCTAAAGAAGAAAAATATAAACAGCGTCGTAGCTACTGCGGCCGTCAACAAGATACCCATTTTTTGCCCGGCCATCGTTGACAGCCCTTACGGAGATGCCGCCCTAATTGCTAAGAGCAGAGGGTTCCGGTTGATCCTGGATAATGTAAAAGACTATACCGAGTTTATGTCTCTTTCCGAGAGCGTGAAGGAAACGGGCGTTATCTATTTGGGGGGCGGCGTACCCAAAGATTTCATCCAGTTATTTTCCGTCTCGGCAGACTTAATGTACGAAGAAAGAAAAGTTCCTAACCGTGTAAATCTGAATTCCCGAAAAGACACCGATGAATCCTATTATCCGCATAAATATGCGGTTCAGATCACCGCCGATTCCCCGCAATGGGGAGGGCTTTCCGGTTGTACATTTGATGAAGCTATATCCTGGGGTAAAGAATCAGACAATGGAAATTACGTACAGTGCTACTGCGATTCCACCATCGCTTTGCCGATTATCACTCAAGCTTTGAAAGACAGTGACTTAAACAAGAGAAAGAAGAATCCCGGCTTGATAAAAGCTTTGTTTGATAATTAAACTCAATAGCGAGTTTGACTTTTTTCCGAACTATCGGGGATACCGTGAAGCCCGTGTGAAAAAAAGGGCGAAAATTTTTTATCAAGATGCGTCCGGTCTACTATGGCGTCCAGATGGTAGCTCTCAGGTGATGAGGATATTCTCTGGTAGAATAGTAATACATGGCCACCAGCTTTCCATCACTCCGACAAACGACCCGCGGATAACCCAGGTCATTCAATTCCATATCTTCCGACCAGAAGCCATCCATCAGTATCTGGGGTACCGTCCAGGTTTTGCCGCGGTCTTTGCTGTAAACTACCCCTATCGTGCCTTCATTTCGCTCGCCATACACCACGCACAAACGTCCGTCTTTCGTGAGTGTAAAAGCGGGAGGGTTTCCGTTTGAATCACCTGTGTCAGCAACCCTGGAAAGAAGGCTCCAGCTACTGCCCCCATCTGTTGAAACATAAGCATCAATCCAATGTTTATCCGTTCCTCCCTTCCCTATATATTTCCTTCGAATCAGCGTAACCAGAGTGCCATCAGACAATCGCTGCGATTGAGACATCACCGCACGACATTCATCAGCATTGGGATTTTTACCTGGTTCTTCATACAGTTCCACTTTGGTATGGTGGGTAGAATTAACGACTCCGGAAGGTCCTATCACCCAGCCCCGAAACTGATAGGTTCTTCCTCCGTCTTTTGTTTCAATACAAAAAAGGCGATCAGAACCAAAAACGCCTTTCTTCCTCGCGGAAAAAAACAACAGGCAGTGATTGCTGTCATAAACAATATAATCGGTTCTCGGGGTCAGTTCATTTAACCCGGTTTCAGTCAGTTCCGGCCAACTCAACAGGTCACCAAAGCCAAAAGGCCCGTTCCAACTTTTTCCGGCATCATCGCTAAAGAAAAAATGGGCTCTCCCGTCCTCAGCGCCGTGATAACTGGTACCTACTACGCGCATAGCGAAACCCGGCGTTTTATAATTGATGGGGGAAGGCAATGTCTTTAAAGTGGGGCGACCACCAAAATCGCCGGCATAATGCTCGGGATCCCAGGCGTTCCAGTTTTTGCCGCCATCCGAACTGCGTGCAAGCCAGTTTAAAAACGGACCTTCCGCATTATGGCTATTCGTTATCTTAAAGGATGCGTTAATAAAACCCGTGACAATCTCACCATTGTCAAAAATGAATGCGCCGCAATTTGCCGGCCAGCCGGCAAACCTGCCCTCCTGGTAATAAATAATCGAATGTTCGGCGCCTTTTACATGCTTCAACTGATTTGAAGGCTGAGCATAGGATGTATTAAAGTGAAAAGTAATCAATGTTGATACGGAAGCTAAAAGAAACAGTCTCATAAAAAAAATTAAATGGGTCAAACTCCTTTCGAAACGAAGGAAAAAGCGTGTGCAAATTAGGAATAAATCTTTGAGATTAGAAAGCGCGTAACTACCATGCTCCATTTTTCAGCTTATTATCAGAAGTTGCCGGGATACCTGAACCGGCCTGCCCGTGAAATAAATGCCAGCATTCAGGATCACTAGCGCCCGAAAATATTTCTATGATAATAAGTACCTTTCATCCTCAGGAATTGTTTTTTAAGATTCTAAATTTATTTCTCAGCGACAATGGAAACCCCTACCGAGATAGTTAAAAAACTTGCGGTATTATGTGGATTCGACTATTGCGGAATAGCCAAAGCTGTACCCTTAGATGAAGACGCACGCCGGCTGGAATCATGGCTTAGCCAGGGAATGCATGGCACCATGAATTATATGGAAAATTATTTTGATCTCAGAGTGAATCCACAAAAATTAGTACCCGGTGCAGAATCGGTTATTACGCTTTTACTCAACTATTATCCTGTCCAGCCACAACCCAACCATCCGCCTAAGATTTCGAGGTATGCCTGGGGTAATGACTATCATGACATAATCAGGGCAAAATTGAATTTCTTTCTTCAGGAAATGCGTGATAAAATCGGCGAAGTGAACGGAAGAGGTTTTATTGACTCGGCTCCGGTTCTTGAACGAACCTGGGCTGAGCGCGCAGGACTGGGCTGGGTTGGGAAGAACGGGAATCTGATAACCAAACACTCAGGCTCCTTCTTCTTTATCGCCACACTCATCGTAGATATCAAACTGGAATACGATGATCCTTTTGCCAAAGATTATTGCGGCACTTGCAGGAAATGTATTGATGCCTGCCCCACCGATGCCATTCAGGAGAACAAAGTAATCAATGCCAGCAAGTGCATCTCTTACTTTACGATTGAGTTGAAAGACATGATTATCCCCGACGAAATGAAAGGAAAGTTTCAGGATTGGATGTTCGGATGTGATATCTGCCAGGAAGTTTGTCCGTGGAACCGCTTTAGTTCGCCTACCCGTGAAACCGCACTTGAACCCATACCCGAAATCCTCCAGTTTGACCTGAAGGACTGGGAAGCATTGACGGAAGAAAGCTTCAAAAAGATTTTCCGTAAATCACCGTTGAAGCGCTCTAAATACAACGGGATCCAAAGGAATATAAAATTTATACAGGCGGGAAGTGAAGACGGCAAAGAAAGATAGCCTTCAAAGTTTAATAAACTCAAACCCGATTTCTATCAAAGTTTGATCTGAAAAAAAATTCTTTTAGCAGTAATTACTTATACCTCATTGATCACAACATATAGGTGATAAACAGCCCGGTAAAATCGCAATTCTGTACTACTTAAACACCACCGCTCCCAGTGGCGGGAGGTGTACCGTCAGTTCAAATGTCTTTTCCTTTTCATCAATGGGAGAGGAAATGACATCGGGATTATATACATCGCCGGTACCCCAATATTTTTTGTCATCACTATTAAAAACCTCTTTCCATTTTTCCTTGCCGCTTACCTGAATCTTCCAGTCACGCCTTACTACAGGCGTCATATTCAATATAACAAGCAAATCATTTTCCGGATCCTTGCCTTTTCTACGGTAGGCTATTACACTTTCTGCGCGGTGGTTTAAATCCACCCATTCAAACCCATAGATATTAAACTGATTTTCATAGAGCGCCGGTTCATTACGAAGTAAATGGTTCAAGTCCTTTACACATTCCTTCAATAATTTGTGACTATCATATTGTAACAGAAACCAGTCTAACTCAGATTTATAATTCCACTCGCTTGTTTGCCCAAATTCATTACCCATAAATAATAATTTACCCCCCGGATGGGTAAACATATAAGCATAGAGCAGTCGAAGATTTGCGAATTTTTGCCAATCGTCTCCAGGCATCTTATAAAGCATAGGGCTTTTCCCATGAACCACTTCATCATGGCTTAAAGGCAGCATAAAATTTTCATCATAGTAATACATCATACTAAAAGTGAACTGGTCCTGATGGTACTCACGATAAACCGGATCTAACTTAAAATAATCTAAGGTATCGTGCATCCAACCCATCATCCATTTCATACCAAATCCCAGTCCATCATCAAAAGTTGGTCTGCTTACTCCCGGCCAATCCGTTGCCTCCTCGGCTATGGTTTGCACATCGGGGAAATCCCTAAAAATGGTTTCATTTAAATCTTTGATAAAGGCGATGGCTTCGAGGTTACCATCGCCGCCATGCTCATTAGGCTCCCACTGTCCGGTACTTCTTGAATAGTTCAACTTCAACATGGAACTTACGGCATCCACCCGGATACCATCTATATGATACTTATCAAACCAATAGCGGGCGCTGCTAATCAAAAAAGATTTCACCTCGCCTCTCCTGTAATTAAATATATAGCTGTTCCAATCCGGATGAAAGCCTTTGCGCATGTCCGCATATTCGTAGGTGTGCGTTCCGTCAAACATATATAACCCGTGCGAATCATAGGGGAAATGAGAAGGCACCCAGTCCAGGATGACGCCAATTCCTTCCTGATGTAGCGCATTTACCAAATCCATGAATCCCTGCGGATCGCCAAAACGGGATGTAGGGGCAAAATAACCCGTTCCCTGATATCCCCATGACCCGTCAAAAGGATGTTCCATCACCGGCATCAGCTCTACATGCGTAAATCCCATTTCTTTTACATAGGGAACCAGCCGCTCTCTGATAACCGCATAAGAATTATAGCTCTCTTCATTATTCCTGTCAGGTCGCATCCAACTCGCTAAATGAACTTCATAAACGCTCCAGGGCGCATTGAGTGCATTGTGTTGCTTCCGATTATCCAACCAATTCTTATCGTTCCATTGATAGTTTAACTCCCATGTAATAGACGCTGTAGCCGGCCTTCGCTCCCAAAACCACGCAAACGGATCTCCTTTATCCTGGCTCTTACCCTCAAACCCCTGTATACAATATTTATATACTTCTCCTTTCTTCATGTGAGGTATAAACCCTTCCCATATACCCGAACGATCGAGCCTGACATACAGGGGATGCGTGTCATTATTCCAGTCGTTGAAATTACCTTTTACTGAAACGGTAGTGGCGTTTGGAGCCCACACGGCAAAATAGTATCCTTCCGTATCTAATACAGTTACCGGTCTTGAACCGAACAGATGGTAAAGGCTGTAATGCGTTCCCGCCTGGAAGTTTCTGATATCCTCTTCTGTAAACAAAGAATAATTCCACACTGCCTTTGTACTATCAACAAAATGAATATCCTCATATCTGCTACCGCTATCAGTTTTTTCCGGCTCAGCCATTGGAAAGTAGTTTAAGGATTATGAATATAAGTAGGTTGTGCTCTTAGGTCTTGCTGATGAATTTACAACTAATTTTTAGTATTTACGCAAATTTTAACAGGGAAGCCCCCACTAACGCCTCCAATAAAAAATAGATTTGATTAAAATCCAGGCAGATTTAGAATAAATTGGGTTTTAAATCTAAGAAATTAGTTGTACAACTACGTAATTAGTTATACTTTTACCTCTGAATGATTTTTTAAAATGAGATAAAAGCTATGAAATCTCAGTTACCAATCCTCCCTTCTAATTTCCACTCAAACCTGAATGCATCACGTCATTCAACGAGGCATGTAAACAAATCCATTCAACTAAATATGTCAACGTTTGAATGTAACTGACATTCCACTTTATTAACGCAAATAATACTACTGAAATGCACCTTATACCAAAACTAACCTTCTCATCCGTTCTTTTCCTTTTCATACAAATTTTTTCGTTCGGTCAATCAGGAAAAATCAGTGGAACTGTCGCCGATACGATCAACCAGAAAAAGATGCAGTTTGCTGTCGTCAGCCTGTTACAAAAGGCTGATTCAACATTATTTCAGTTTACACGCGCCGATAAGGATGGCGACTTTTCTTTACAAAGCCTCCCCGAGGGAGCCTATACGGTAATCATCTCCTACCCTTCCTACGCCGATTACGTGGAAGATATTGAGATCATATCTACGGATGACATCAACCTGGGTGTTATAAGTCTCATTAATAAAAGCGCTTTGCTCGAAGAGATTATTATCCGTCAAAACAATGCGATGCGGATCAAGGGAGATACGATAGAATATACGGCGGACAGTTTTAAAGTACGTGCCAACGCCAACGCTGAGGAATTGCTGAAAGCCATGCCGGGTATTCAGGTTGACAAAAACGGCAAGATTGTCGCACAAGGTCAGGAAGTCCAGCAAGTACTGGTGGACGGAGAGGAATTCTTTAGTGATGACCCTACGGTTGCTACACGTAATATAAAAGCAGATGCAGTGGATAAGGTACAGGTTTATGACAAAAAAAGCGACCAGGCAGCATTTACCGGCATTGACGACGGAGAAAAAACCAAGACCATCAATTTACAACTAAAAGAAGACAAGAAGAATGGTTACTTCGGTAAGCTGAGTGCCGGCGGTGGGTTAAAAGATAAGTTCAGCAACCAGGCAATGCTTAATCATTTTAAGGGAAAGCGTAAAATGGCCGTTTTTGGAACCATGTCTAATACAGGAGAAACCGGTTTAAACTGGGAGGACAGTCGTAAGTATGGTGCTTCAGACGACAACTTTGAATACGATGCAGATGCTGACGTATTTTATATTACGGGTCAGTATGATGCTTTTAATTTTGACAGAAACGGGCTTCCCAAAATTTGGACCGGGGGCGGCCATTTTTCTAACAAATGGAATGGTGATAAACACAACTTCAACGCCAGCTATATGTATAAAAAGATAAATGTGGAAGGTGCAAATGAAACGAAGACTCAATATATTTTACCCGACACTGTCTATTACAATAACGAAGAGAATACAAGTTTTTCCCAACGCTATCGCAATTCCTTATTTGGGAAATATGAATTGCAGTTAGATTCTACCTCTTCGGTTAAACTCAGCTTTAACGGCTATAACGGACATACCGAAAACATTAATCACTACGTTTCTGAGGCGCTTAACGAAAAGCAAGGACTTGTAAATAACAGCAATCGTCAAACCTCCAACGGATTTAACGAAAACTCCCTAAACTTAAAGCTCATTTACAGAAAAAAATTTAAGAAAGTGGGGAGGACTATTGCGGCTAACGTAGAACAAAAAAGTGAAGATCGGAATTCTGACGGATTTCTGAATGTACTCAGCGACTTTTATAGTGAAACGGGCGTCGTATCCTTAAGGGATACCATCAATCAGCAGAAATTCAATAAAAGCAGGCTCTTTACTTTTAACGGAAAGATAACTTACACGGAGCCGCTTATTAAGGACCATTACCTCATTTTAAACTATGGGCTATCCAATACCATCAGCAGAGCAGACCGTACTACTTATGATTACGCAGACGGAAAATACGATGTGCTCAATCCGCTGCTCACGAATAATTATGATTTTATCATAATAACTAACGCGGGCGGCATCTCTTATCGCATTGCTAAGAAAAAACTGAATCTTACCTTTGGAAGCGATCTTGCCAGCCAATCCTATACCCAGGCAGATAAAATCATCAACTCCTCCTTACATTACAATAGAATTAACCTCTTTCCTCAAACAAGAATTATCTACAAATTCAAGCATCAAACCATTCTGACTTTTAATTATAACGGAAGAACGCAACAACCTACCATACAACAGATTCAGCCGATTCCGGAAAATACTGATCCGTTAAACATATACATTGGCAACCCAAATCTCAGCGCAGCCTTTGATCACAATCTGAGATTATACTTTAACGATT